>NZ_CP014315.1:1500000-1623425 GCF_001557535.2 Burkholderia sp. PAMC 26561 | reverse complement strand
ACATCGGCGCTTTGGAGAGAGCGGCTGCCGCGCCGTTCGATTCGAAGTTGCCGGTAAAGCAGATGCCCTTGGCATGATTGCGCCGGAAACCGAGCGCCGCGCCGTCCGGTGGCGCCAGACTGTCGACGATCTTCGCCGGTGTCAGGCGCCCGGGCGTGAGCCAGCCGGCCGTATAGGCGAAGGCCGCGATCAATGCAATCACGATGATCGCAATCAGCACCAGCGAACGGACTGCTGACGGACGGGAAGTCGGTGTCTCGGCCATCGATCTCTCCAAATCAATGATTCGGCTAGGCAGATATCAAGCAGGGTGGCGCTAATAGTGCCATTGATCGGAGGCGCGTGCCAAGCGCAACCGCGCGATGCGCCTTCATGACGCCAGCAGGTCTCGACCCGGGCTGGTATCGTTCGCGGACTGTTGCCGTCAATTACTCATATGCCTGAACTCACTGACAAGTCTCATCGCAGGCGCTCGTTTATTGCGGACACAACGGCTCTGATCCTGTTCTTCACCACGACGGGTTTTATCAACGAGCGGTTTATCGCGGGGATGAACTGGGATCAGGTCCTGCATGCACGGCTGCTGGGCGCCGCCTTGATGGTTCCCGTGGGGCGCCCGTATGGCGTCTGGCGGGACTACGTCATGCGACATGCCAGATCCGATAACCGGCTGTCGCAGGTTCTTTGGGACAGCGTTGCGCTTGTAAGCTTCCAGGTCCCGATCTACGCCGCAATCATCGCGGTGAGCGGCGCTTCCGGGCGCGGTTTATGGTTCGGGATTCTGGGAGCAACTGTCATGATGCTCGTCCTGGGGCGTCCGTACGGCGCCTTTTTGAATGCGGTAAGAAAGCTTTTCGGCCTGCCTCTAGGGGGAGACAGGCCGATGAGCCTCGACAGCTAGTCTTGAGGTTGCTTCCGGTTCACGAGCCGCGGCCCCGCTTCAAACCTCAACCACGATCTTCCCAAACTGACCGTTGGTTTCCAGATAACGATGCGCGTCCACCATTTCATCGAACGTGAAAGTACGGTCGATGACCGGCTTGAGCGCGCCGCTCTCGAAACCCTTCAGCACATACTCGACGGCCGCTTTCCTGCGAGTTTCGTCGCCGCTCGTTAGCCAGATGTTGTGCGCCTTCACCGTTAGCACCTTCGCGATCATCTCGAGCACGGGCAGCGGCGTGACGTCCTCGCTGAGCGCGCCATAGATGTAGGCGATACCCCGAATGACAATGCCGATATCAGCTTCGCGAAGTTCGGACCGCCGACGGGATCGAAGGCCACGCGCGCGCCTTTGCCGTCAGTGATGCGCATGATTTCATCGAGCAGGCTGGTTTCGTCGGTGACGATCACGTGCGCCGCGCCTGCATCGAGCAATTGCTGTCTCTTCTCGGCGGTGCGCGTGAGCGCAATGGACGTCGCGCCGGCGTAGTTGGCAATCTGGATGGCGGCCAGTCCCACACTGCTCGACGCCGCAGGCACGATCACAAAATCACCCTTGGTCACTTTTGCATCTTCGACCAGCGCGCCGTACGCCGTGACGAACATCATCCAGACCGACGCAGCCTCGCCGAACGAAAGAGATTCCGGATGCTTCACGACCGCATAGTCCGGCGCGATGATCGTCTCGCCATAGGTGAAGTACTGGTTCATCGAAAACGATGGAATGACGTTCACCTTGTCGCCGGGCGCAAAGCCCATGACGCTGCTGCCGACCGCATCTACAATGCCGGCCGCCTCGTAGCCAAGACCCGCCGGAAACTTGACGGGCTCGATGTATGCGTCGAGGCGCCACATCGATTCCGCGCGATTGAGGCCAATCGCCTTTACGTTGATGCGGACTTCATCGGGGCCGGGGGTGGGGACGTCGGTATCGATGAATTCGAGCACTTCGGGACCACCGGCTTTCGCAAATTTGATTGTCCGTGACATGGAAATCTCCAGAAGAAATAGAGTGAAGCTACGCGTTATATACAGTAGAGCATCGAGCGAAATGCTGCTTTTTGTACTGCCCTAGGCTTGGGCTCCAGGCCTCGCCGATACCTCGTCGTACCATCGGCGCAAGGCTGCAAGCCCATCGGGGATCGGCATTTTCAATGCGTTGGCCGCGAAGTCGGTTGTCACGTTGATTGCAGCCTAGTTTTCAGCCAGATCGAAAGGGCGGCTTGCACTCGCGCAATTTCCAGCCGCTCAACCGCCTGGCAGCAGGCTGCGCGGCGGTTCGGGACCACGGTGAAAATGGAGAATAAGTAATATAATCAATAGGAAATTGCTAGTTCTCGGTCTCGCGGGAAGCGATTCCCGGCAAGACGCGCAACACAGGTTTCATACAATCGGCACATTGTTCATGAGGGGCCTGTTTAATCCATGGGGAGTTCTTCCGGCGCTTACAACGACCGCGACGCGTATGACCATAGCGACGACGAGGCGTTGATATCAGTGACCATCGCGGAAAATCCAGTCGCGACGGGCCACGGGATCAAGCCGCCACGCAATGCTTCGGCCTCCTCTGTAGCGTGGATTGCTCCCGGACAAACCGTCGAGATCGGCGATACCTCCATCTCCGGCGGCATGTTCTATCTCGGCGATGTGCACCGCTCGACGCCCCGGTCAATCGAAGCGTGCGTGATCGACCCGCGCGCCGATGTGGCCGACATGGGCGCGAATCAGATCGCGGCGCTCGGTTCCAAGGAATTGAGTTACGGCACGCTGACGGCCGAGCAGCGGCGGACCTATCTGGAATGGCTCTGCTCGGACCGCAAGAAATCCGACATCCATACCGGCTACCTGTTTTTCTATCTATACGGTCTTGAGCGACGGGTGCTCGTGGATGGCGCGGCAGGAAAGGTCGGCGAAACCGAATTCGCCGATATTGCGCGCGAACTGCGCCGTCTGCTGAACATCGATGCAAATTATTCGTGGCAAAAGCATCTGCGCAATCTGCTTGAATCGGTCGGGCTGATGTCATCGCGCAACGGAAAGATGTACAACAAACCCGCACCGCGCGGCATGGCAATCGGCTATCAGGTTCCCATGGACGTGCGCGTCGCGTTCGCACAAGCCGCCGTCGATAAACACCCTGTCCCCGCCGGCTGGGCGCTCGCCTGGGCGAAGATGGACCCGTTGCTCGTGCGCCGCGCGGCCGTGACGCGTTGCCCCGAAGAGTTCGACAAGGTGTTCGTTCGCAAGTACGCCGAGCGTTTCAAGAACGGCATGCTGCTTTCGGTGAATCGCACGACGCTTGAAGTCCGGCCCGATCCTGCGTTCAGCGCGCTCAGGAACTTGCCGGTGCCGGGGTTCCTTGTCGGATTGCCGGATATCGGCGCGATCAACGGGCCGCGCGGCCGGCTGCAATCGCTGATGAATGAATCGGCGAGTGCGCTCGACTCATATAGCCGCTATCTGGGCAGGTTTCCGGGCGCGGCGGGAACGCTCGATGCGACGCTGATGTTGCCTATCGAATTGTGGCCGGACGCCATGCAGCACGCGCTCGATGCGCTCGCCGACGAAGTCCGGCACGGGCGAATCGGCGTGTCGACTTTCGGCGAACTTCTCGGGCGATTCAAATTCACGGGCAACGTGACGCGCGACAAGATGACTGCGTTTTGCACGGTGCTGTCAAAGGCCGGTATTGCGATCGAGCCCGATGTCAGGCTCGGCGCCCGCACGCCGAAACCGGGTGATGCGCTGGCGCTGTTTGCCACGACGGCCGGGGCCGACGTTTTGCTTGCCGATGACGCGTACTCAGTCGCAACCGTCATGATCGATCTCGCCGCAGCCGTGGCCATGGCCGACGGCACCGCGTCAGATGCCGGAACTTCAGCAATCGATAATCGGATCGGCACGTGGCCGGAGGCATCGGAAGAACTTAAGCTGCGGTTGAAAGCGCGAAGCCGTGTGCAGCTTGCGCAGCGTGCCTCGATTGCAGGATTCAGGAAGCGGCTGGAGCCGTTGGCTGCGAACCTTCGAAACGATCTTGCGGCATTGCTCGTGCAAGTGGCCAACGCGGATGACGTTGTATCGCGGGAAAAAGTGAAGGCGCTGGAGAAGGTGTACCGGATGATGGGTATCGATACACAGCGTCTTTACAGCGCCCTGCATCAGGACGCGAGCACTGCGAAACCTGCAGCGAGCTTTACGCTCGACCCCGCGCGGATCGCGGCGTTGAAGCACGAAACGGCAAGGGTATCGGCGATTCTTGCTGACGTATTCGTGGAAGAGCAGCACGCCCCGGTGGCTTCGAAAGCAGCCGAGCCGGAGCAACCGCCGCTTATCGGACTCGACGATGCCCACTCGACCTTCCTGCGCCTGCTCGTCACGCGTGTCTCGTGGACGAGAGCCGAGCTGGAGGACGCGGCATCGAAGCTCGACCTGATGCTCGATGGCGCTATGGAACAGGTCAACGAGGCGTCGCTCGATCACTGGGACGAGCCGCTGACAGACGGGGATGACCCGGTAGAAATCAATCAGGAATTAGCTCAAAGGCTGGCTGCATGACAACGATTCGCCCAAGGGACCGTGACGCGGTCCTGCAATCCCTTCGCGCCGGCGTGGTGCCGCGCATTGGGCAACATCTGATCCAGGTCGGCCGGGCGAGGGAACTCGACGCGCTGATGAAGGACATCGACCGCGTGGCCGATGGCGGCTCGAGTTTTCGTATCGTCGTGGGCGAGTATGGCGCGGGCAAGACGTTCTTCCTGAACCTCGTGCGCGCGATCGCGCTGGAAAAGAAACTCGTGACCGTGCATGCCGACCTGAATCCGGACCGCCGGCTGCATGCGTCTGGCGGCCAGGCACGTTCGCTCTACGCGGAGCTGGTCAAGAACATGTCCACACGCACGAAGCCCGAAGGCGGCGCGCTGGCGGGTGTGGTGGAGAAGTTCATCGGACAGGCGAAGACTGAAGCGAAGGCCTCGGGCAGGACCAGCGAAGAAGTGATCCGCGCCCAGTTGAGCCAGTTGACCGAGATGGTCAACGGCTACGATTTCTCGGATGTGATCGCAGCGTATTGCCGTGGCTTCGAAGATGGCAACGAACAACTCAAGAGCGACGCGGTCCGCTGGCTGCGCGGCGAATTCTCAACGCGCACCGACGCTCGCGCGGCGCTCGGTGTTCGCACTATCGTCGACGATGCAACCATCTACGACCAGTTGAAGCTGCTTGGCCGTTTCGTGCGCATGGCAGGGTATAGCGGCCTGATGGTCTGTCTCGACGAACTCGTGAACCTGTACAAGCTGTCCAACGTGTCGGCGCGCAATTCGAACTACGAACAGATACTGCGCATCCTGAACGACTCGCTGCAGGGCTCGGCTGTTGGTCTCGGTTTCGTGCTGGGCGGCACGCCCGAATTTCTGCTCGATACCAAACGCGGCCTCTACAGTTATCCCGCACTGCAATCGCGTCTTGCCGAGAACGCGTTTGCGACTAACGGCCTGGTCGATTACAGCGGACCTGTCATCAGGCTCGCAAGCCTCACGCCGGAAGACTTCTACGTGCTGCTCGACAAGATCCGGATGGTGTATGCCTTCGGGGACGCCAGCAAGGTGCTCGTACCCGAAGAAGCGATCCCGGCATTCATGAAGCACTGCGCGACGCGTCTTGGCGAGGCGTATTTCCGTACACCGCGAACCACGATCACGGCGTTCATCAATTTCCTCGCCGTCCTCGAGCAGAATCCGGGGCGCGACTGGCGCGAGCTGATCGATGCGTTGACCATCCAGCGCGACGACGGTGGCAGCGCGTCCAACGTTCCCGCTTCACCCACCGACGGTGACGATGAACTCGCCAGCTTCCGGCTCGACTGATTCCCGAAGTTTCGACCGGCTCGACGAACGCATCCGCCGATGGATCTGGCAGGAGGGCTGGACCGAGTTGCGCGACGCGCAGGAGCGCTCGGTTCCTGCGCTGATCGACGCGGATCGCGATGTGATCATTGCCGCAGCGACAGCCGCCGGTAAAACAGAAGCGGCGTTCTTCCCGATCCTTTCGAACCTGCTGCGCGATGAAACCGTCGCGTCCAGCGTGCTGTACATCAGCCCGCTGAAGGCATTGATCAACGATCAGTGGTCGCGGCTAGAGGGTTTGTGCGAGACGCTGGAGATTCCCGTAGTCGGGTGGCATGGCGATGTATCGGCGAGCCGTAAGCAGCGTTTCTTGAAGAAGCCATCGGGCATTTTGCTCATCACGCCCGAATCGCTCGAGGCCATGTTCGTCACGCGCGGATCTTCGCTTGCCAACACCTTCGGTTCCCTCCGATACATCGTCGTGGATGAGCTGCATGCGTTCATTGGCTCCGAGCGTGGCATGCAACTGCAGTCGCTGCTCAAACGCGTGGATCGCGTATGCGGCCGATTCGTGCCGCGCGTGGGATTATCGGCGACGCTCGGCGACATGCAGCTTGCCGCGCATTTTTTGAGGCCGAAGGCGGAGAAGCCGGTTGAGATCATCGAGTCGAAAGGGAGCTCGCGGGAGATACGGCTCATCATCAAGGGCTTCGTGCAAACGCCGGCGCGTGTTGAAGCGCAACCCGATATCCGCAGTCCGCAACTCGAAGATGCCGTGCCTGGCAGCACGCTTGAAATCGCGAACCAGATGTACCTCGCGTTGCGTGGTGCAAACAACCTCGTGTTCCCGAACAGCCGGCGACAGGTCGAGCTTTATGCCGACCTGTTGCGCCGCGCATGCGAACGCGATGGTCATCCGAACGAGTTCTGGCCGCACCACGGCAGTCTTTCGAAGGAGCTGCGCGAAGACGCCGAAAACGCGCTGCGTTCGGGCGACCGGCCGGCGACGGCGGTGTGTACATCGACGCTTGAACTCGGTATCGACATTGGCGCGGTGAAAAGTGTCGCGCAAGTGGGGCCGCCGCCATCGGTGGCTGCGCTCATGCAGCGATTAGGACGCTCGGGACGCCGCAAAGACGAGCCGGCGATCCTGCGCAGCTACTGCGTGGAAGCCGAACTTCACGCGCATTCCGGTTTCTCCGATCGCATCCGTGAAGGGCTCGTCCAGTCGATAGCCGGCGTTTTCCTGCTGCAGAAAAAGTGGGTCGAACCGCCGAGGGCGCGTGGTCTGCATGCATCGACTTTTGTGCAGCAAGTGATGTCCGTGATTGCGGAACGCAGCGGCGCGACGGCGACAGAGTTGTGGGAGACGCTGGTCGAAAACGGTCCCTTCGACATGATCGATAAACCCACGTTCGCCGCCATCCTGCGCAGCCTCGGCAAAGCCGACCTGATCGTGCAGGAGAAAAGCGGCTTGCTGCTGCATGGCGTGCGCGGCGAGAAGTTGGTCAATCACTACGAATTCTATGCATCGTTTTCCAGCGATGACGAATTTCGTATCGTGGCCGGCAGCAAGCAGCTTGGGTCGTTGCCCGTCGCGCGTCCTTTGATTCCGGGGCAGGGCATCATCTTCGGCGGTCAGCGCTGGCGTGTGCTGGAAGTCGATCCTGAGCGCAAGACGGTGTTTGTATCGGCGGATCGTGGCGGCGCGCCGCCTGTCTTCGATGGCGCCAGCGCGATGGTCCACGACGAAGTTCGCCGCGAGATGAAGCGCGTTCTGGCGGATGACCAGCCGGTGGTTTTCATCGATACAAAAGCGGCAAAGCTTCTTGAAGAAGGGCGCAAGTACTTTGCCGCGGCCGATCTGGCAAACAAGTCGATATTTGGCGAAGGCAATCACGTCATGCTCGCGACGTGGGCAGGTGATTGGGTGAACGACGCGCTGGTCGTGCTGCTGCGCGCCGAAAATCTCGATGCCTGGAACCAGGGGGCGGTTGTGAGCATCACCGGGTCGAAGTTCGAGACGGTGATGAGCGTGCTGCAGAAGATCGGTACGCGCACGGCTTCGGATTTGACGCGCGCGTTGAGCGTGATCCAGAACGTCGAGAACGAAAAATGGGACTGGGCCCTTCCCGACGATGTCAAACGCGCGGCTTTTGCTTCATTGAGACTGGATATGCAGGGCGGGGTCGAGATGGCCCGGCGGCTGGTGGCGGAGAATCAGGGGCGGTTGTGAGAATTGGTCGAATGAGGTGACGGGCACTCGACGCACCGCTACTTGCGCAACAACCGCAACCCGTTACCAACCACCAGCAAGCTCGCGCCGACATCGGCGAAAACGGCCATCCACATCGTTCCCAAACCGATGAGCGTCAGCGTCAGGAACACCGCCTTGATCCCGAGCGCCAGCACGATGTTCTGAACCAGGATGACGTGCGTCGCCTTTGACAAACGCACGAACGCCGGAATCTTGCGGAGGTCGTCGTCCATGAGCGCGACGTCCGCGGTCTCAATGGCTGTGTCGGTTCCCATGGCGCCCATCGCAAAGCCGATGTTCGCGCGTGCAAGCGCCGGGGCGTCGTTGATGCCGTCGCCCACCATCCCGACGACCGACCCATCGGCGCCGAGATCGACGATCGCCTTGAGTTTGTCTTCGGGAAGCTGATTGCCGCGTGCTTCATCGATACCGACTTCCTGCGCGATCGTCTTCGCTGTGTGCGGATTGTCGCCCGTCAGCATGGCGGTACGAATGCCGAGGCTATGCAGATCATCGATTGCTTCGCGGCTCGTGTCCTTGACCGTATCGGCGACGGCGTAGAGCGCCAGCACCTCGCGTTCGTTGCTCAACGCAACGACGGTCTTGCCTTCGCGCTCGAGTGCTTCGAGGCGCAGTTCAAGAGAAGGCGAGCACAAGCCGGATTCCTCCACCATCCGATGATTGCCGAGCGAATACGAGCGGCCTTCGATCACCCCGCGCACGCCGCGTCCGGCAATGGCCTCGAATTCATCGACCATGTGAAGCTCGACTAGATCCTCTTGCGCCGATCGCGCTATCGATTGCGACACCGGATGATCCGATCTTGCGGCAAGGCTTGCGGCGATCCGGCGGTTCTCTGCGGAACCCTCTCCGTTGATAAGTTCGGCATCGGTTTGTACGGGCTTGCCGTGCGTGATGGTGCCGGTCTTGTCGAGCGCGAGCCACGCGAGCTTGCGGCCTTCTTCCAGATACACGCCGCCCTTGACCAGGATGCCTTTGCGCGCCGCCGCGGCAAGGCCGCTCACGATCGTCACCGGAGTCGAAATGACGAGCGCGCAGGGGCACGCGATCACGAGCAGGACGAGTGCCTTATAGATCCAGTCGTGCCAGCTTCCGCCCGCGAGAAGCGGCGGGAGGATCGCCACAGCGAGTGCGATTGCGAACACGATCGGGGTATAGACCCGAGCGAACTGGTCGACAAACCTTTGCGTCGGCGCCTTTGCGCCTTGCGCTTCTTCGACCACATGAATGATGCGCGCGAGCGTCGTGTCGCCAGCGACGGCCGTCACCGCGAACTCGAGCGATCCTGCTTCGTTGATGGTGCCGGCGAAGACCGCGTCGCCCTCGGTTTTATCGACGGGAAGGCTTTCGCCGGTGATCGGCGCCTGATTGACCGTCGAACGGCCGGCAAGCACGGTGCCATCCAGACCGATACGCTCGCCGGGTTTGATCCGAACCACCGATCCGACAGATACTGTCTTTGCATCGATATCGGCCCACGTGCCGTCCGCCTGACGCACGGTCGCCGTTTCAGGCGTGAGTTGCATGAGTCCTTGAATGGCGTTGTGCGCGCGATCGAGCGATTTCGCTTCGATGAGCTCGGCAACCGTGAAGAGGACCATGACCATGGCCGCTTCGGGCCATTGCCTGAGAACCAGCGCGCCGGTCACGGCAATGCTCATCAGCGCGTTGATATTGAGGTTGCCGTTGGAAAGCGCAACCCAGCCCTTCTTGTAGGTTGTCACACCGCAGGCGAGCACGGCGATGATCGCCAGCGCCGCCGACAGCCACGTCGAGGCGCCAAGCCAGCTCGCCGCTTCCGAGCCGATGGCCGCAGCGCCGGCAAGCGCAAGCGGCCACCATGGTTTCGAAGTTTCGGCAATCGATGCATCGAGCTTGCCGGCCGAGTCCGGCATTTCCGGCGTGAAGCCGAGCGAGCGGATTGCGTCCGCGACGGTATCGAGGGAATCAGGGGTGTGCTCGACCGTCAAAACCCGTTGCATGAGATTGAATTCCATGCCTTTGACGGATGGCATACCACCGAGCTTCTTGCGGATGAGCGTCTCTTCGGTCGGGCAATCCATCTGCATGATCCGGATCGGCGTGCGGATGCTGCTGCCGACGCGTTGCAGTCCGGAAAGACTTGCCATGGTCGCGGAAGAGGCGGACGCGCAGCAGGAATCTGTATGGGCCTGACCGTGCCCTTCATGAGCATGGCTTGCGTGGTCGTGTTCTGCATGGTCGTGCCCGTGGTGCTCATGGTGCTCATGGTGCTCATGGTGCTCATGGTGGTCGTGCTCCGCATGTGCTGGGTCTTTGGTTGTATCGGACATCGTGGCTTCCTGACTGGATTTGTGTTCTAGTAGACACCTTGAAGCCACTTCAAGGTCAAGCACTAACACGGAGGTCGCATGAAAATCGGAGAACTCGCCAAAAGCGCACGTTGCACGACGGAAACGATCCGTTTTTATGAGAAAGAAGGCCTGATGCCCGATGCCGAACGCACGGGAGGGAATTATCGGGATTACTCGGCTGTCCACGTCGAGCGGCTGCGTTTTATCAGGAATTGCCGGGCGCTCGACATGGCGCATGACGAGATCAGGGCCCTGCTGGGACTGACGGACAAGCCGGCGCAGCAGTGCGGCGCCATCAACGCACTGGTCGATGAACACATCTCGCACGTCGATCATCGGATCGAGGAATTGCAGCAGTTGAAGGCGCAGCTGATCAGTTTGCGAAGCCGCTGCGCGGTGGAGCAAGCCGTGGGTGACTGCGGCATCGTCCAGGAACTGACGACCATGGAAGTCTCACCTGCGCGCGTGAAACATTCGCACATTGGATAAAGCGGGCGCACGGATCGTTCCGCCGCTCGGCCACCACCCCTCCGCCATACCATTCCTGGTATCGCAAATGCCAAATAACTGATTGGACCGCCATGCACCCCGGCGCTACGCTTCGTTCCGGTACGTCCTGAGTCCAATGACCGCCCATCCCGCATGAGCGGCAAAGAAGCGCGGCAGTACCGATTACAAACACAAATAAATCGGAGACAACCATGAGACATGCTCGACGCGCAGCCATTGGTGCGCTGCTTGGTTCTGCGCTATTGCTGGGCGCAAGCCTGAACGCCCAGGCCGACGACAAGAAAATCACCCTGGGCTTTTCGCAAGTGGGCGCCGAGAGCGCATGGCGCACCGCCAATACCGTATCGGTCAAAAGCGCGGCCAAGGATGCCGGCATCAATCTGAAATTCTCCGATGCCCAGCAGAAACAGGAAAACCAGATCAAGGCGATCCGTTCTTATATCGCCCAGAAAGTCGATGTGATCGCGTTTTCGCCGGTGGTCGAATCCGGCTGGGAACCGGTGCTCATCGAAGCGAAGACCGCGAAGATTCCGGTGATCCTCACTGACCGCAATATCGACGTGAAGGACAAGTCCCTGTACGTCACCATGATCGGTTCGGACTTCCTGGAAGAAGGCCGGCGCGCGGGCAAATGGCTCGAAGAGCGCTACAAGAACGAAGCCGGTCCGATCAACATTGCCGAGTTGCAGGGCACGGTCGGCTCCGCGCCCGCAAATGACCGTCGTGCCGGGCTGCTGGAAGTGATCAAGAACGATCCAAAGTTCAAGGTCATCGCTTCGCAAAGCGGCGACTTCACGCTGGCCGGCGGCAAGCAGGTCATGGAAGCTTTCATCAAGACTTACGGCAAGCAGATCAACGTGGTCTACGCGCATAACGACGACATGGCGCTCGGTGCGATCCAGGCCATGGAAGAAGCCGGCGTCAAGCCGGGCAAGGACGTGAGCGTGGTCTCGTTCGACGCCACCAAGGGCGGCTTCGAAGCCATGGTGGCCGGCAAGATCAATGTGGACGTCGAATGCAGTCCGCTGCTCGGCCCGCAACTCATGACCGCGGTGAAAGAAGTGGTGGCGGGCAAGGAGTTGCCCAAGCGCATCGTCACCGACGAAACCGTGTTCCCCATGAGCGTCGCGGCGCAGATCCTGCCGCAGCGTAAATACTGAGCGGCGAGACTCCATGATCGCTTCGCCCATCCTCGAAACCATCGGTATCTCGAAGTCGTTCCCGGGCGTCAAGGCGCTGCAGAACGTGGACTTCCGGTTGTTGCCCGGCGAGATCCATACGCTGATGGGTCAGAACGGCGCCGGCAAGTCGACCCTCATCAACGTACTCACCGGCGTCCACGCGCACGACGCCGGCGAGATCCGGCTGGGTGGCGAGGCGGTCAGTTTCGCAACGCCGCTCCATGCGGAAGCGGCTGGAATCAGGACGCTGTATCAGGAAGTGAACCTGTGTCCGAATCTGTCCGTCGCCGAAAACGTGTTTGCCGGACGGCAGCCGAAACGGCATGGCGCGATCGACTGGAAGACCATTCGTGCGCGTGCCGAGGCGGCGCTGGCCGACCTGAACGTATATCTCGATGTGACCAAGTCACTCGATACCTACCCGATCGCGGTGCAGCAGATGGTTGCGATCGCGCGAGCGGTATCGGTGGATGCGCGCGTGCTGATTCTCGATGAACCCACGTCGAGCCTCGACGAAGGAGAAGTCGCGCGGCTTTTCGGCGTGCTGCAGAAGCTCAAGCAATCGGGCATCGCGATCCTCTTTGTCACGCATTTTCTCGAGCAGACCTACGCGGTCTCGGACCGCATCACGGTCATGCGCAATGGCGAGCGTGAAGGCGAATATCTGGCCCGCGATCTGCCGGTGGAACTGCTGGTTTCGAAGATGGTGGGCCATGAACGCATGACCGAGCGCCTGAAACGCGCGGCTGACGAACCGCCGGCAAAGAAGAGTCTGGTGCCGCCGTTCTTCACCATGCGCGGCAGCGGCCGGCGTGGCGTGATGAATCCCATCGATATAGATGTGCAGCCCGGCCAGATCCTCGGCCTCGCGGGCCTGCTCGGATCCGGCCGCACCGAGACCGCGCGCCTGCTTTTTGGCGCTGAGCGTTCGGACGCGGGCAGCATGTCCATTGGCGGGAAGGCAGTGAAGCTTCGCTCGCCTCGCGATGCCGTGCGCCGCGGCGTGGGGTATTGCCCCGAGGACAGGAAGAAGGAAGGCATTGTTGCGGAGCTTTCCATACGGGAGAACATCGTGCTTGCGCTGCAGGTGCAACGCGGCTGGTGGCGCGTCATAGGGAAGGCGAAACAACGCGAAATAGCCGATGACTATATCGGGCGGCTTGGCATCAAGGCTCGCGACGCAGAGCAGCCAATCGGACTTCTCTCTGGCGGGAACCAGCAGAAGGTGCTGCTCGCGCGCTGGCTTGCGACCGAGCCGAAGATGCTGATTCTCGATGAACCCACGCGCGGTATCGACGTTGCAGCCAAATTCGAAATCATGGATCGTGTGCTGGCGCTGTGCGCGAAAGGCCTTGGCATTGTGTTCATCTCCTCGGAGGTGAACGAAGTGGTGCGCGTGAGCCATCGGATCGCGGTGCTGCGCGACCGGCGCAAGGTGGCGGAAGTCGAGGGGCACGCGACGTCGGAAGACCAGGTGTACCGGTTGATAGCAGGAGGCAGCCAGTGAACCCGATCAAGGCAGCGTTGCAACATCCTCTCGTATGGCCGGCTCTCACGCTCGTGTTGCTGATTCTGCTCGACCTGAGCCAGAACGCGCATTTCCTCTCGATTTCCGTACTCGATGACCACTGGTTCGGCGCGCCCATCGATATCCTCAATCGTGCGGCGCCGCTCGTGCTGGTGTCGCTGGGCATGACGCTCGTGATCGCGACACGCGGCATCGATATCTCCGTTGGCGCTGTCGTCGCCATCGCGGGCGCGGCGGCCGCGAGCATCCTCGCCGACAATCCCGCGAATGTGGCTGAAGCACTTGCCGCTGCGCTCGTCGTGGGCGTGATTGCCGGCATGTGGAACGGCGTGCTCGTGGCGTTTGTCGGCATGCAGCCGATCATCGCGACGCTGATCCTGATGGTGGCCGGGCGGGGCGTCGCGCAGCTGCTCACGGGCGGCCAGATCATTCCCATCGGGGCGCCGGGGTATCTGGTGGTCGGCGGCGGTTATCTGGCGCGCATACCGTGCTCCGTGTGGGTTGCGGTGGCCGCGATTGCCGGGACCGCGCTGCTCATGAACCGCACGGCGCTCGGCATGTTCATCCGCGCGATCGGCATCAATCCGGTCGCGACGAAACTCGTTGGCTTGCGTTCGAGCGCGATCGTGTTCGGGGTCTATACGTTCTCCGGTCTCACGGCGGCTATTGCGGGAATCCTGATCAGCTCGAACGTGCGCAGCGCTGACGGCAACAATGCGGGCCTGTTGCTCGAACTCGATGCGATCCTCGCCGTCACGCTCGGCGGCACGTCGCTGCTCGGCGGCAAGTTCAGCCTTGCCGGCACTGTGCTCGGCGCATTGATCATCCAGACGCTCACGTACACCACGTATTCCATCGGCGTGCCGCCTGAAGCTACGCTCGTTGTAAAGGCCGCGGTGGTGCTGGTGGTCAGCGTGATCCAGTCTGCGAGCGCTCGTACGGTGATCGTGCGACAACTCGGCCGCGCCTTTCCCCACGTTGCCAAGAAGCCCCTTGCAGAGGCCGCCAAATGAGGAAATTCCTTGATCGCCTGGTCGATCCGCGCACGTTGCCAATCGTCGTCACCATCGTTCTGTTCGTTGCGCTGTTCGGTTTCGGCTCTGCGATGTACACCGGGTTTTTCTCGCTGCAAGTGCTGCTGGGCCTGCTCGTTGACAACGCCTTTCTCCTGATCGTCGCAATTGGCATGACCTTTGTGATCGTGTCGGGCGGCATCGACTTGTCGGTGGGATCGGTGGTGGCGTTGACGACGATCCTCTGCGCGGTCTTCGCCGAACGCCTGCATTGGTCCATATGGGTCATCGTGCCGCTCGTGCTTGTCTTCGGCGCGTTGTACGGAGCGGCCATGGGCGCGCTCATCCACTTCTTCAGGCTGCAGCCGTTCATCGTCACGCTGGCGGGCATGTTCCTCGCGCGCGGCGCGTGTTTCCTGATCACCACGCAATCGATCACCATCAACGACCCGAGCTTTCACGCGCTGTCGGGTTTTCACATCGATATACACGGTGCTTCGCTCACGGCCGGCAGCCTGATCGCCATTGCAACGCTTGTGCTTGCCATCTTCGTCGCGCATTTCACACGTTTTGGGCGTAACGTCTATGCGGTCGGCGGCAACGAACGTTCGGCATTGCTGATGGGATTGCCCGTGGCACGCACGAAGGTCGGCGTGTATGCGCTGAGCGGATTTTGCTCGGCGCTCGGCGGCGTGGTGTTCACGCTGTACGTGCTCTCGGGATACGGCTTGCAAGGGCAGGGCATGGAGCTCGATGCGATTGCCGCCACGGTCATCGGCGGAACCTTGCTTACGGGCGGGGTGGGCTATGTGATTGGATCGGTGTTCGGCGTCGGCATTCTCGGAACCATCCAGACGCTGATCACGTTCGATGGCACGCTCAGTTCGTGGTGGACCCGCATTGTGATTGGCGCGCTTTTGTGTGCGTTCTGCCTGTTGCAGCGCCTGATAGAACGGCATGCGGCCCGGCGCAAGTCGGATGGAACGGCGTCGGGTGAACGGGCGGGATCAAAGCTGAAGCTCAGGTGGCGGGCAACACGGCAACACGACGACGCGACCAAAGCAGATCCCGCTGCGCTCGGGTCACGGAGCTGACTCAGCTATCGACATGAAAAACGGTTCCGGACGCGCGGTGCGTTCGGGCGAATGAAGCTTTGAATAGTAATAGAAACGGTCAAGGAAAAATCGATGTCAGACGCAAAACGCCCGCTGCGCTCCGCCCAATGGTTCGGCACGGCCGACAAGAATGGCTTCATGTACCGAAGCTGGATGAAAAACCAGGGCATTCCCGATCATGAATTCCAGGGCAAGCCGATCATCGGCATTTGCAACACGTGGTCCGAACTCACGCCGTGCAATGCGCATTTCAGGAAGCTCGCGGAGCATGTAAAGCGCGGCGTGTTCGAAGCGGGTGGTTTCCCGGTTGAGTTCCCGGTGTTCTCGAACGGCGAATCCAATCTGCGCCCGACCGCGATGTTCACGCGCAACCTCGCCAGCATGGACGTCGAGGAATCGATCCGCGGCAATCCGGTGGATGCTGTCGTGCTGCTCGTCGGCTGCGATAAAACCACGCCCGCGTTGCTGATGGGCGCGGCGAGTTGCGACGTGCCGGCCATCGCGGTAAGCGGCGGACCGATGCTCAACGGCAAGCATCATGGCCGCGACATCGGTTCGGGCACGGTCGTGTGGCAGCTCAGCGAGCAGGTCAAGGCGGGCAAGATCACGCTGCACGAATTCATGTCGGCGGAGGCGGGCATGTCGCGTTCGGCAGGCACGTGCAACACCATGGGGACGGCATCGACCATGGCATGCATGGCGGAGGCGCTCGGCGTCACGCTGCCGCACAACGCGGCAATTCCCGCCGTCGATGCCAGGCGCTATGTGCTCGCGCACATGTCGGGCATGCGCATTGTGGAGATGGCGTTGCAGGACGTGCGGTTGTCGAAGCTGCTGACCAAAGAAGCGTTCGAGAACGCGATCCGCGTGAATGCGGCGATCGGCGGATCGACGAATGCGGCGATTCATTTGAAGGCGATCGCGGGTCGCATTGGTGTGAATCTCGAACTCGATGACTGGACGCGCATCGGCCGCAGTACGCCGACGCTGGTCGATCTGCAGCCTTCCGGCCGCTTCCTGATGGAAGAGTTTTATTACGCGGGCGGCTTGCCGGGCGTGATCCGGCGGCTTGGCGAAGCGGGCTTGCTGCCGCATCCCGATGCGCTCACCGCGAACGGCCAGTCGCTGTGGGAGAACACGAGAGAGGCGCCCATCTACGACGAAGAGGTCATCCGGCCGCTCGATAACCCGCTCGTCGCCGATGGTGGTTTGTGCATCGTGCGCGGCAACCTTGCGCCGAATGGCGCCGTGGTGAAGCCGTCGGCCGCGACGCCCGAATTGCTCAAGCATCGCGGCCGCGCGGTCGTGTTCGAGAACTTCGATCACTACAAGGCGCGCATTGGCGACCCCGAACTCGATGTCACGAAGGACTCTGTTCTCGTGCTGAAGAACTGCGGCCCGAAAGGTTATCCGGGCATGGCGGAAGTCGGCAACATGGGTTTGCCGCCGAAGCTGCTGGCACAAGGCGTGACCGATATGGTGCGCATCTCGGACGCACGCATGAGCGGCACGGCGTACGGCACCGTCGTGCTGCACGTGGCGCCCGAAGCGCGTGCGGGTGGCCCGCTTGCGGTGGTGAGGGACGGAGACTGGATCGAACTCGACTGCATGGGCGGCATATTGCACCTCGACGTCAGCGAGACCGAACTCATCGCGCGTCTCGCCGACTGGGCGGAAGCGCAGACCGTCACGCCGGCGGATACGAGCGGGTATCGGAAGCTTTACGTCGATCATGTTCTGCAAGCCGATCAGGGCTGCGATTTCGATTTTCTCGTAGGATGTCGGGGTGCCGATGTGCCGCGGCATTCGCATTAAGCCTGGACTGGCGGCGCGTTGCACGCACCAGATCAACGACGATATCTTTAAGGTCCATCCATGACAGAGCAAGTTGCACAGGTCGCCATAGGCATTGCCGGCGTCGGCAAGATCGCTCGCGATCAGCATTTACCTGCTATAGCCGGGAATCCGGGGTACAGGCTCATTGCCGGCGCGAGCAGGAATGCGCGGATCGACGGGGTCAACAACTATCAGAATGTCGGGGAGATGCTGAAGGCCGAACCGCAATTGCAGGCCGTGTCGCTGTGCGCGCCGCCGCAAGTGCGGTTTGCGCAGGCACGCGCGGCGCTCGAAGCGGGCAAGCACGTGATGCTCGAAAAACCGCCGGGTGCAAGCGTGACCGAAGTTCAGGTGCTGGCTGCCCTGGCGCGGGAAAAGCAATGCACGCTGTTCGCGACCTGGCATTCCCGTCATGCGCCGGGCGTTGAAACTGCGCGTGCATGGCTTGCGGACAAGACGATCACATCGGTCAACGTCTTGTGGAAAGAGGACGTGCGCCGCTGGCATCCGGGGCAGGACTGGATCTGGCAGCCGGGTGGACTGGGCGTGTTCGATCCCGGCATCAACGCGTTGTCCATCGTCACGCGCATCTTGCCGCATGCGTTCTTCTTGAAGTCGGCGGAGTTGTTCGTTCCGGCCAACAGGGACAATCCGATCGCCGCAAACCTCGATTTCAGCGATGCGCTCGGCACGCCGATCCGCGCCGAATTCGACTGGCGGTTTGGTCCGGAAGAGTTGTGGCAGATCGAGGTGACGACCCGCAGTGGCGTCTTGCACCTGGCGCAGGGCGGGAAGTTCTTGAAGATCGATGAAGAGGTGAAGGATCTCGGCAAGGAGCGGGAATATCCGAGCCTCTATGACCGGTTCTTCGAGTTGATCTCGACGGGTTCAAGCGATGTCGATGTCAGCCCGTTGCAGCATGTCGCAGACGCCATGTTGCTCGGCAAGCGGCATGAGGTTGAAGCCTTCGAAGATTGAACGTTGAAACGGCCGGGCTTCTGCTAGCGCCCGGCCGTCCACTACTGCCCGCCCGATGCCTGATCGTCCGGCGCGGCGTGATGCAGTTCAGGCTCGGCCATCGAGAACCCTTCCGCGCTCACCGGCTGCGCAGTCCTTCGGATCTTTGCGACGTCTGCCGCCGTCGCCTTGCCGCCTGAATTTCCCCAGCTCGTCTGCACGAACGACACCACGTCCGCTATTTGCTGGTCGTTGAGCACATCGGCATACGGCGCCATGGTCATCCTCGAAGGCGCGGTTCGCGTGGCTGGCATCGCGCCGCCCGAGAGCACGATGTGTATCGCCGACATCGGGTTCGATGTCTGCAGCACGGCGTTGCCCGCCAGCGCCGGAAATGCCTTGCCATTGCCCTTGCCGTTCGACTTGTGGCATCCCGCACACCGGTCGAGGTAAATCTGCGCGCCGGGCATGGGCGGCACTTCGCCCGCATACAGCACGCGCGAGATCGCGGGGTCGTACGCGTAGGCTTTCGCCTGCGTCCTGCGCGCGGGCATCGACTTCAAATACCGGGCGATGCTCTCGAGATCCTGGCCGGTCATGTACTGCGTCGAATCGACTATGACATCGTTCATGGCGCCGAAAGATGCCGTCATGGGCGTGCGGCCGCTGCGCAGGAACTCGACAATATCCGCTTCGCTCCAGTCCGCCAGGCCGCCGCCGTGTTCGTTGCGCAGCGACGGCGCAATCCATCCGTCGATGGCGCCGCCGCCCGCAAGATAGATTGAAGAGTCGTTGCCGGTCAGCGCTTTTTCCTGCAAGCCGACGCCGCGCGGCGTGTGGCAACTGCCGCAATGACCCAGCCCTTCCACCAGATACGCCCCGCGTGCAACGGAGACGCTGTCGCTCGCGGTGTCGGCGTAGGGCGCGGGCGTGGGTGCAAACGCGGCGCGCCAGATCTTCAGTGGCCATCGCATGGAAAGCGGCCAGGGAATATCGTTCTTGCGATTGGCCTGCTCGACGGGTGCAACGCCATGCTGAAAGTAGGCGTAGAGCGCGTGCATGTCGGTATCGTTCACGCGTGAATACGACGGATACGGCATTGCCGGATAAACGGCGTACCCGGACTTCGTCTCGCCGTGACGCATCAGCGCGGCAAAATCGTCGTAGCTCCATGTACCGATACCAGTCTTCGCATCCGGCGTGATGTTGGTCGAATAGATCTTGCCGAGCGGCGTCTGGATCGGCAGACCGCCGGCAAACGGCTTGCCGTTATGCCCGGTATGGCACGCGATGCAGTCGCCTGCATGCGCCAGATACTCGCCGCGCGCAACCTGCTGCTGATCGGCAGTGAGAGGCGCGGCTTGCGCCGCATGTGCCGCGAAAGAGAAGGAAACAGCAAGCGCGAGCCCGCTCAAAACCCGGGTGAATGATGTCATCGTGTTCGCCTCAGGCATCGACCAGCGGACGCGGGTCTTTCAGATATTGTTCGCGGATCGCCTTCGCCGACCAGTAGGCAAGCGCTGTCGCGAGTCCCGTCGGGTTATAGCCGATACCCACAGGAAACACGCCCGAGCCTACCGCAAAGACGTTGTGCACGTCCCAGCTCTGCAGGTAGCGGTTCAGCACACTCGTGTTGCGGTCGGTTCCCATCGCGACGCCGCCTGCCCAGTGCGTGGTCTGGTACGGACGCAGGTCGAGGTGATCGCCGATGTTCATCACGCTCGTCTGGATGGACTTGGGGTTCATCGCGTGGGCGACTTTCTGCATCTGACCGGTGACGTACTGGCTCATGCGGATATCGTTTTCTTTCCAGTCGAAGGTGAAGCGCAACAGCGGCTGGCCGAAGCTGTCGGTGTAGGTCGGGTCGAGATCGAGATAGTTGTCGGCGTAGACCATGTTCGCGCCGTGAACATCGAACGAGACGGTATTGGTGTAGTTGTCCTTCACCGCCGTCTTCCATTGCGCGCCCCACTTGGGCGTGCCGGTCGGAACAGGAATGCCGGAGATCGGCTTTACGCCGGCCGGGTTGCACCAGACGGGCGCGCCGCCCACGAAGCCGAGCGGACCATGATCGAAGTTGTCGGCATTGAAATCGTCCAATGCCACGCCGTTGCCACCGGCACCAATAAACCCGTTCGTGTTCTTTCCTGGCCCGAAGAACATGCGCACGGTGGACATCGTCTGATAGGCGACGTTCTTGCCGACTGCGCCCTGGCCTGTTTTCGGGTCATAGGGCTTGCCTATGCCCGAGAGCAGGAACAGCCGCGCGTTGTTGTACGCGAACGTGCTGGCAATCACGAGCGCTGCGGGCTGCTCGACGGTATTGCCCTTGATGTCCACATATGTCACGCCCGTCGCTTTCTTTTTGCTGCTGTCCAGGTTGATGCGCAGCACGTTGCAGTTCGATCGCAATTCGAACAGCGGCACCTGTTTCAGCGCAGGCAGGATGTTGACGTTCGGCGATGCCTTCGAGTAGTTGTAGCAGGCGAAGCCCGAACAGAAACCGCAGAAGTTGCACGGACCCATCTGGCAGCCATACTGGTTCGTGTAGGGTTGCGCGACATTCGCGGATGGTTCCTGAAACGGATGAAAACCCACTTCACGCGCGGCGAGTTCGAACAGGTGCGCAGTGTACGGCGTCTTTTGCGGCGGCAGCGGGAAGTTGTCCGAGCGGTTTGCTTCGAACGGATTACCCACGCCGTTCGCAACAATCTGACCTTTCACGCGATACGCCTGGCCCGACGTTCCCATCATCTTTTCGACGAAATCGAAGTGCGGTTCCAGCTCTTCGTAAGTTACGCCGAAGTCCTGCAGCGTCATGCCGTTTGGCACGAACTTGCGGCCGTACTTTTCCTCGTAGTGCGACTTGAGACGAAGTTCTTCCGGATACACGCGCCAATGCTGGCCGGACCAGTGCAGGCCCGCGCCGCCCACGCCTTCACCCGGTTTGAAGGCGCCAATCTGCCGATACGGCAACGCGGTGTCGTTCAGGGAATGGCGGAAAGTGAAGCTCGTCTTCGACATGTCCTGGAACAGCTTCCAGCGCTGCAAATAGGTCAGCTCATCGAGCGTCTTCGGATACGCGCCGTCCGGGTAGGTGTCGCGATACGCGCCACGCTCCAGTGCAACCACGTGCAGGCCGGCTTCGGTCAGTTCCTTCGCCATGATGGCGCCGGTCCAGCCGAAGCCGACGATCACGGCGTCCACGGGCTTCATCTTTAAATCGGCCATGCAATGTGTCCTTGTTTGTCAGCATCTGCGCTTATGGAACCGGTTCCAAAACCGGGCAACGATCAGGCGCCCCGTTCAGCCGATTGAAACCGGCGGCAGCGGATAACGCTTGCCGTATTGTTCGACCCAGTCGATGTAATCGCCGCGTGCGCCCGGGAAATTGATCATTCGCCACGCGTCCATGTGCTTGTTGCCGCCGTGCTTCGGATCGCAGAAATAGCCTTCGTGCGTGTTCTGCAGCAACTGCGCGAAGAAGTCGGCGGGCGGGACGTCGCCGATTGCCAGCTTGCCGTGTTCGAGTTCGCCGATGAGCGCATCTTTGCCGGCATCGTCGAGATCGTTGAAAGGCTTGTTGCGCCTGGCGATGACCGCCTTGTCGAAACCGGCGAGCGCCGAACGGTACAGCGTGCGCGGCGAGAATTCGAGCTGGTAGCCCATCAGCGGCGATGTGTCTCTTACGAACGGGCCGCGCATGTACCAGAGCGCCCCGAAGCCATACGGCTGGTTCATCTGCAAGTCGATGAACTCGGCCACGCCGGCCTCGACCGCGCCCGGGCCTTGCGCGTCGGCGGGAATCAGCCGGTCAACCAGCGCATTGAGCGTGGTCCATTCCTGGGCGGTGAAGTAGGCCGGCTTGTAAGGTTGGGCGTCGGCCGCCTTCACGAGCGTGGAACCGGCCACACCTGTTCCAACCGCGACGGCGGCGGGCGCCATGGCAAGTGCATCGCGGAGAAACGCGCGCCGGGCAGGGGAGCTGCCGATGGTTTTCATTATCGAGTATCCAGAATGGCGAGCGGTCTTCAAGGGGTGGGATTATGACTGGCCACTTTGAAAGGCGCGCCGAAGCCGCCCGATAAACACCTTTGCAAGAATTGCAAATATACAAGCAAACGTAAGATTCAAGTAATCATTGCGGAGGCTGGTGCTTGGCGGTTCCTAAGATGATTCCGGTGGCCGATCGCGAGCAGAGAACAAACTTGACACTTACCCGTGATATTTGTTAATAATAATCATTTGCATTTGAGCTAGGGCTGGCTGGCGCGCCCGAGTGTGGTCACGGACCCCGTGACCACGGTTTGCAGCTTCGACGGCAAACAGCGCAACTGCGGCCTGGAACCCGCGACCTGCGGCGACGTGCTGAGCGGCCTGCGCCTGATGGCAAGCGTGACGTTCCACGACGCGGACGGCGTGCCGAAACGCGCGATCAACTTCGGCGTTGGCTGGGACCTGCCGTGGGTACCGGGCCTGAGCCTGAACGGGCGGGTCATCACCACCTCTTCGCCGCAATTCGATGCGGCCAACCGCATCGAGGTAACCGGCTGGACGCGCACGGATGTCGGCGCGCGTTATCGGACGCGGATTGCGGGGAAGTCCGTGGTCTAGCGTGCCAACGTCGAGAACGTGTTCATCGATAACTACTGGCTCGTGAGCGGCACGTATGCAACGGTGGCCGCGCCGCGCACGTTGCTGTTGTCGGCGCAGATCGACTTTCAATGGCTCCAGCATGACAACGCAAGACACTGCAAGCAAATGAACATCGTCATCACTCGATTCGCTCGCGTGGGGCCGCTGGTGTCGCGCATCGTATGCGCCATCTTCGGCGGCTACGCGCTCGCTGCACTGACAAGCGTGGCGACCCTTGCATTGCCGATCAGCAAACCGCAAGCGGTCCTGACGGGCATGCTTGCCAGCTTTATCGTGTATGTCTGCGCTGTGATCTGGGTGTTCGCGGTGCGCAGCGCCTTGCGTGCGTGGACCGGATGTCTGGTCGTGGCGCTGCCGTTGTTGTGTGCAGCCTGGACCGTGTGGTCGGGAGGGCATGTCTGATGAAGGCATCTTCCAACCCGAAGCCGCAGGCCCGCGGCATCCGCCAGAGCATGTCCGACCTGCATACATGGGCGGGCTTGCTTGTCGGCTGGATTCTCTACGCAATGTTCCTTACCGGCACGGTCAGCTACTTCAAGGAAGAAATAACGCAATGGATGCGGCCTGAAGTTGCGCACCGGACAGCGCCGCCCGACGCCGCGCTGACGGCCGAGCGCGTAGCCACGACGCTCGGTACGCTGGCCGCAGGGAGCGCGCAGTGGAGTTTCGATCTGCACAATGAACGAAGCAGCGTGATTGGTTCGTTCTGGCGCACGCCGGGTATTGCGACCGGCAAACGTGCGTTCCAGGAAGCGAGCTTCGACGTTGACACCGGCCAGAAAGTGACGGCGCGCGACACGCTCGGCGGCGACTTTTTTTATCGGTTCCACTTCCAGTTTTATTACATGCCTGCGTTATGGGGACGGTGGATCGCGGGCTTCTGCGCGATGTTCATGCTGGTCGCCATCATTAGCGGCGTGATCACGCACAAGAAGATCTTTGTCGACTTCTTTACGTTCCGATGGGGCAAGGGCCAACGTTCATGGCTCGATGCGCATAACGCGCTGTCGGTCTTCGGGCTGCCGTTCCACCTGATGATCACTTACACCGGCCTCGTCACCCTGATGGCGATGTACATGCCGTTCGGGTCCCAGGCCGCGTTCAGGACGCCGGCAGAGAGCCAGCAGATGACAACGCAGTTGAGCGCCTTCATCCAGCCGGGCAAGCCGAGCGGGCAGAAAGCGCCGCTTGCGCCAGTCGGCCCGATGGTGCGTGAAGCCGAGGCCCGCTGGGGACGCGGCAATGCCGGGCGCGTGACGATCACCCATCCCGGCGATAGCGCGGCGCGCGTTGCCGTTTCGCGCGGGGACGCAGCACGTGTTTCCATGAGCCCGCAATATCTGTTGTTCGACGGCGCGACCGGCAAGCTGATCGAAGTGAAAGGCGGCGTCGGCGCGGCGGCGGAAACGCGCGGCGTGCTGTATGCGTTGCACCTCGGCCGGTTCAGCGGCTTGCAGTTGCGCTGGCTGTACTTCATCGTGAGTCTTGCCGGCACGGCGATGGTAGGCACCGGCCTCGTCATGTGGACGGTCAAACGGCGTCAAAAGCTGCCCGATCCTGCGCGGCCTTATTTCGGCTTCTGGCTCGTCGAGCGTTTGAATATTGCGAGCATCGCGGGGCTTTCCATCGCGATGACGGGGTTCCTGTGGGCCAACCGGCTGCTGCCCGTGGCAATGCCCGAGCGCCCGAAAGCAGAGATCAACCTGTTCTTCACGATATGGGCGGCAACCTTGCTGTACACGCTTGCACGGCCTGCAAAGCGCGCCTGGATTGAATTGCTGTGGTTCGCGGCCGGCTTGCTGGCGTTCTTGCCCTTGCTCAATGCGCTCACCACGCAACGGCCGTTGTGGCGTTCCATCGCGCAAGGTGACTGGGTGTTCGTGGGCTTCGATCTGATGATGTGGGCTTTCGCGGCGCTGCATGCGGCGCTGGCGGTCCGCACGGGGCGTCATCGGCCACGTGTGAAGGCTGTGGCAAGAAGCGCGGCCGGACGCCGGGTTGCAGTGCGGGAAGCAGAAGAGGAGAGCACGTGATGCATGGATTGGCTTTGATCATTTGCGTACTGTCCTTTGCGTTTCTCGCCCTTGCCATGGAGCGGCATCAGGACACGGTATTCGGACGGAAATTGCGCGAAGGTCAGTCGCGCGGGTTCTGGATCGCAGGTTGGTGCGGGATTTTGCTGGCGCTCAGGCTCGTAGTCGGCGACGAAGGGTGGGCGATGGGACTCGTCAGTTTCAGCGGTTGCACGAGTCTCGCGGCCGGAATCGTTTATGGCGCGCTGATCCTGCGGGGCAGGCGGAGTGCACACGGTTAATAACGTTTGCCGGTCGCGCCAGGCAGTATTCGATGCAGCGTCCAGCGCAGCGCGTCCGGCTTTCGCACGCAACGTTGAATTGGGCGGCGAATAAGTCTTGCCGGATCAGGAGACTGGCCAAGCGAAACTCCGCCCAGCAAACTGGGACGCAGTTCACTCTGGAATGCAAGAAGTCAGTCGCGTGCCGTGAGCTCTCACCCTTTCTGCGAAATCCGCAAGACATGGGTTCCAGTCGTGCAGATCATCGTTGTGATTTTGCGGAGACGCCTTGAGACTCAAAGCGCTCCTCCATGCGAGTAATCGCGTGCCCCAGAAACTCCTGGAACATGCCCATGGCTGTCGTCGTGGTCAGGTCTGATCGCTGATAAAGGCAACTGAACGACTTGGCTCCCGCATCCGAGAGCGGAGTCCACACGAGTCGTCCCTGTTCGACGTCTTCCGCCACGTTCTCGGCAATCAGGAAGCCGATACCCAGGCCATTGGCCACCAGACGCCGAACCATCGAGACCGAACTGGTCTCGACGAGCGGGCGCGCCTTTCTCTGCTCCCGATGATCGATCTGATCGACCATTGCGCGCAATTCCGTGTCGGGTGTCATCAGGATCAGGGGATAGTCGAGACAGTCGCGCAACCGAAGCCGCCTGTCCAGCTCGCACAACGGATGACCGGGCGCTGCGACCAGCCCCAGACGCTGAGCGAACGCCCGCACTTCGACTACGCCTGGCGGCGGCTTGCGGCGCAGGCCATAGCCAATGTCAGCCTCGCCCGTCTCGACCCACTTCAGGATGCTCTCGCCATTGCCGGAGCGCACGCTGAAGGTGATCCCGGGATAACTCTTGATGGCCGCCTCGATGGCCTCCGGGACCATGTGTTCGGCCGAGGAAGGCGACACCGCGAGGTTGATATGACCGCGGCGCAGCGAGCGAAGATCTTCTATCTGCGTCATGGCGTTGTCGAAGTCACGTTGCCCGCGTCGTACGGCCGCGATCACGATCTCGCCGGCCGTGGTCAATTTCATGCCACGCGGCAGCCGGTCGAACAGCGGCGTGCCGACCTGTTCTTCAAGATTCATGATTTGCTGGTGCACGGCGGCCGCCGTCAAATGCAGCGCCTGAGCAGCTTTTCGGATGGAACCGCGGCGGACGACTTCGTCGAAGCATCGGAATGTCTGTGATATTGAGCGCATGGATCGGGTGTATGTTTTTTCCGAACGGGCCGTAAAGAATAATCATATTTTCCTGACGGCCAGTATCCCCTACATTGGGCTCCGTCATCAAAGGAGTTCAACGTGTCAACGTCCGTAGACCAGATTACCCAGCGACGCCGCGGCGTCGGTCTCATCGCCCATGATCCCGCGCTATCGGCGCATGGCTATACCCTGATCGCGCCGCAAACGGGCGGGGGTCATGTCTATCTCATCGATATGCAAGGTGAGGTCGTGCATCAATGGAAGATGCCCGTGCGCCCCGGACGTCACGCTGTGATCCTGCCTAACGGCAACCTCGGCTACAACGGCAGCCATGCACATTCGCCCGATCGCTATGCGCCCTGGTCGATGTGGCACGGCGGCGATTTCTCCGAAGTCACACCGCAGGGCGAAGTGGTCTGGCGTTACGAAGATCCCGCGCATCACCACGACGCGCAATGGCTTCCCAATGGCCACCTCCTGTATTCGGCCTGCGCGCCAGTTCCACCCGGCTTCGCTGGGCGAGTACCCGGTGGCACGGCACACGGACCTGACGAAGTCATGTATGGCGACGTCATCCGCGAAGTGAATCGTGCGGGTGAACTCGTATGGGAATGGAAAGCCTGGGAACATTTGAATCCCGAGGACTTCCCGATCGCCCCGGGCTTCGGCCGATACCACTGGCCGCTCGTGAACGGCATCGGTGTCAACGCACAGGGCCAGGTGCTCATGAGCTTGCGGACGACCTCCGGCATCATCGCAGTGGACAAGCAGACGGGCGCGCTCGCCATGCATATTCCGCCCAGCGTGGTGTCGCACCAGCACGCGCCGGTGGCGCTGCCGAACGGCAACATCCTCACCTTCGATAACGGCAACTTTCGCACTGGCGCGCACGTCGCGTTCTCGCGCGTGCTCGAGATCGATCCCTCGAACAACGCGGTCGTGTGGTCCTACGCTGACGACGTGGTGAACGTGTTCTACAGCCCGTTCATGGGCAACGCGCAGCGCCTGCCCAACGGCAATACGCACGTGACGGAGTCCGCGACAGGCCGCCTGTTCGAGGTCACGCCCGCAGGCGAAGTGGTTTGGGAATACATCATTCCGTGGTTCGATCAATACCCCGATGAAGCCGCACGCAAGACCGGTCCCGGCCAGTTGAACAGCGTGTTCCAGACCCTCCGGTACGGCCGCGAGCAATTGCCCTGGCTACCGGCCTGAACCATGCCCACGCGCCTGACTTCCGGAGGGGCCATGAGTCCTGATCCAGCAAGAGATCCCGTCGATGCACGCCTGCCCGCATGGCAACTCGTGCTGTTCGGCTTACAACATGTTTTATCGATGGCGGCATCGCCGATCACGGCCGTTTTCCTCGTCGCCAGGATGCTGTCGCTGCCCGCTGAACTCACGGTCCAGTTGATCGGTGCGACATTTCTTGCTTGCGGCATCGGCACGTTGCTGCAGTCGTTCGGCTGGGCGGCCATTGGCGCGCGACTCCCGTTCGTGATGGTTCCGGGCGGCGCGCCGGTGATGCTGTTCGCCCTCGTCGCGAGGCAGACCGACCTGCAGACCGCCGCCGGGTCGGTGATCCTCACGAGCCTGTTCTACTGGATCATCCTGCCGGTGTTCGCGCGTTGCCTGCGCTTTTTTCCTCGCGTGGTGATCGGCGCCATGTTGCTGCTGGTGTCGGTGAGCCTGATCAAGATCTATGCGGGCGTGATCGTCGGACAGCCCGGCACTCCGACATTCGCGCAGCCGCAGGCGCTCGGACTTGCGCTCCTGACCATTGCCTCCACGCTTCTGATTGCGCGTGCCCTGAAAGGAGCGGCGGGGCGGCTTGCGGTGCTGCTGGGCCTCGTCATCGGCGCGTTGGCAAGCTGGGCATTGGGCTACATGCCGCTCGCCACTGTCATGCAGGGTCCCGTTTTCACGCACCCGGTGCTGTTCCCGTTCGGCACGCCGCATTTCGATGTGATCGCCGCCCTGCCCATGCTGATTTTCAGCGTGATATCGATGGCCGAAGCAACGGCGCAGACGGTCGCAGTCGGCGAGATCACGGGCAGGGTCATCGATGCTTCGCGCGACGTTCCCCGCACCATTCGCGGCGACGCCGTGGCTTCACTGATCGGTGCGTTGCTCGGCACGTCGCTCATCATCACGAGCGCCGAAAACATTGGCGTGGTGCAGACGACCGGCGTGCGTTCACGCTATGTCACGGCTACCGCCGGCGTTATGTTGATCGTGATCGCACTGTTCGCGCCGCTCGCACGGCTTGCTTATTCGATCCCCGCGCCAGTGGTCGGGGGCACGGCTTTGATCGTCTTCGCGATGATCGGTGTCATGGGCATCAAGATGCTTGGACAGGTCGACCTGAATGCGCGCAGCAATCAGTACACGCTCGCCGTGGCGTTGATCGTCGGCCTGCTGCCGATACTGGTCCCCAATCTCTACGCCCGCTTTCCCGCGAACCTGCAACTCGTGCTCAGCAACGGCATGGCGGCAGGGACGGTGGCGGCGATCATCGTCAATCTTGTCTTTACTGCTGTGTGGGCGCGGCCCGGGAAAAAGATTCAGACAACCTGAACCCGCGCCGTTCCTTTCCCTTCCTTTCCTTCCACGCTTTTCCTCTCTTCCAATGAAAATTGCATCCGTCGTGTGCGCGGCCGGGGTCGCGTCTGCTGTCGCGCTCTCTGCGCCTTCAAGTGTTCATGCGCAAAGCAGCGTGACGTTGTACGGAAGTCTCGATGCGGGACTTGGCTATGTCAGCAACCTCCACGGGTCCCGGGCTTTTATCGCCGAGCAGGGCACATTGCAAGCCGACCGGTTCGGATTTCAAGGCGTTGAAGATCTCGGCGGCGGCCGCTCGGCGCTGTTCCGACTCGAAGGCGGATTCGTCACCACCACGGGCGCGGCCGCGAGCGCCGGCACTTTGTTCAACCGGCAGGCCTATGTGGGCCTCTCCGATCCCCGGTTTGGCACGGCCACATTGGGGCGGCAGACCGACTGGAATTTCGACTGGCTGGGCTCGGTATCCACAGGACAGTTGCTTGGGGATTTTTCCGCGTTTCATCCGGGCAACCTCGATGGTCTCGGCAGCACGTTGCCCGTGCAGCTATCGAGCACGGTCAAATGGAAAAGTTCGAACTACAGCGGCTTGACGTTCGGTGCGCTCTACGGATTTCCTGGCGCAACGGGCAGCAATACCAACGGCCGGACGATCAGCTTTGGCAGCAATTACACGAATGGACCGGTGAAGCTCGTCGCAGTGTATTCGGAATATCGGGACCGCTTGCTGCCGCTCGCCGGCGGCCTCGGACTGAGCACATTCGAAGGTCAGGCCCTGGCCGCGGGCGCGACGTTCAACGCCCGGCAGGTCCGCGATGCGGGCATTGGCGGGTCGTACCGGTTCGAACGCGTGACGGTGCACGCGCTGGCCACGGATCTGCGTATCACGTCGGCCCGCACGGAACACTTTCGTACTTTCGATGGCGGCGCGAACCTGCGCCTGACGCCATCGGAAGAAGTATCGGCGGGCGCTTGGACGGCGACGCTCGAAGGGCACCGCTGGACCCAGTTCACGGTCGCCAACGTCTATTCGCTCTCCAAATCGACGCAGCTTTATGCGGACCTGATGTTCGAGACCGCGGGCGGCGGCGCGGTGGCGGATACGTTGGGGATCGGCGCGTCGTCGGGTGGCCGGCAGACGGTCTTGCTTACCGGGATTCATCATCTCTTCTGAGTCATGCACCAACAGGGCCCGTAGCTGCAAATCGGTCCTTGTGTGCGCAGTTGCTCCCGCCACTGCCAAGGGGCCAACGCTGCGCCACCGAAATAAAATGTTGCGATGCAGCATGTATCGGCCTATGCTGGATCAACGTAACGAGATGAGCAACGGCAATTGGCGTCGGCGACGGCCGGCCCGCAGTCGGCCCGTCGATAGCACTCACAGATCGTGAAGGAGCTTGGCTGATTAACTGGCTGTTTTGACCGCTTTGATACCGGGCTGGCCGCCAATCCGGCAAAAACGACGCCGAAACCAGAAGTCAAGAACGAAAGTTCGTGCCCACGCCTCGGACGACCGGATTATTTTCGGTTAGCAGCCCTTTCAGTACTGCGGCATCGCTCCAGGCAATTCCCTTCGCACCATCAGGCACATTTCTGACATATCAAATTTGCGATCTGACACGGTCCTTTATTTATTGATTGGGATCATTATCAGGTATCCCTCTCGGACGTCTTATTCTGGAGCGCTTCATGACTTCTTCCACCCTTTCACCGGCGCTCGGCGAGCTTTCGGCGAACTGGTTACGCCTCTTCACTGAAACCTGCGAAATGCTCACTGCGACGACGGAAGTCGTCAAAGTCCGCACCACTCGTCTTGTCATGGCCGGGCCGCTGCCCAACGAGCGCGACCGGACCGAATTCAGCCTGATGAGCCGGGAAAAAAGCGAGGCGGCGAACGAATCGCTTCAGGCAATGGGTTCGGGGTTCATAGGCTTGAGCATGGGACTGGCGATGGCAACCAGCAAGCACATCTGGGCCACGTCGGCCGCCGCCGCGGACCTGGCTTCGAGCCGGTCAGCCGCGCAATTTCTCGAACGCCAGGCAGCGCTTGTAAAGGTCGCAGCAGCCTCTCCAGCCAACCCTTTGCAGTTGGCAAGTTCCGCGACGCGCGTGGTGCAGGAAAGCCTCGCACCCATTCACGGCCGTGCAACAGCAAATGCCAAACGGCTGGGTGCGCTTTGATAGCCGCCGTGCTGACGCCGCCCTCTCTTCGGCAAGAAGACCGGGCGGCGCGCAGCCACAAAGCCCAGGCACCGGCGAAGATCACTTCTACATTGCACGGCGTGTCTGAAACGATGCTATGGACGCTTTACGATCGGGCGTCCGAAGCACGTCGCGACGACGGCATTCTTGTCGACCCTGACAGCGTCCGTATCTGCGATGCGATCGACTACGATTTCATCGGCCATTTCGGCGAACCCGTCGGTGCATTTGCGGCGCGTGCGGCAGAGATCGACCAGCTCCTGAAGCGATGGCTCGAACGTCATCCCGACGGCTTGATCATATCCTTGGGCGAAGGGCTGGAAACGCAGGCTCGCCGCGTGGACAACGGGCGGATGCGCTGGCTGACGGTCGATCTTCCTGCTGCCATCGAACTGCGCGAGCATTTTCTTCCATCGTCCACGCGCTTCGATCACATTACCGCGAGCGTGTTCGAGCCAGGATGGATCGACGGGATCGAATCCGGCCCCGATGTTTTCATCGTCGTTCAAGGCCTCTTCATGTATCTCAAACCCGAAACCGTGAGACGTCTGTTCATACAGATCGTGGAGCGTTTTCCGGGTGCTGAAATTGCGTTCGACATCATTCCGCGATGGTTTTCCCAGTTGACCCTGTGGGGCTTCATGCAGACGCCGCGCTATCGCCTGCCGCCCATGCCTTGGGGTATCGATAGTAACGAGATTGCGGGTCGCCTGCGCAACTGGTCGTCATCCATCGCTGCCATGAACGTGCTCGAGTACAGGATCCCGCGTGGCTGGCCGAAGGTGACCGAGGACCTTTTTCGCATGAATCCGCTGACAAGATGTCACTTGCCGTGCCTGGTCCATTTGAAGGTTCGCGAGCAGTAGTGACCGCGCCGCGCAGTTCAATGCCGCGCGCACGAAGGAAAGCGCCTGACACAGACATAACGCAATTCCAAGGCTGGGAAGCATCACGGCAACGATCATAAAATCCACCCCTTCTTCGAGCCCCGCGTCATGAAAGACAAGATTGTCACCGCTGATGAAGCGATCGAGTTGATCCGCGATGGGGACGCTGTATGCTGCTCCGGCTTTGTCGGAATCGGTACTCCGGACGAGTTGATCATGGCGCTGGAAAGACGGTTCACGGGCTCGGGTTCGCCGCGCGATCTCACGCTCGTATTTGCCGCCGCGCCGGGGGACGGCAAGGATCAGGGCCTGAACCGGGTTGCACTGCCGGGGCTCATAAAACGCGCCATTGGTGGACACTGGGCGCTGTTGCCGAAGCTCGCGAAGATGGCGACCGACGATGCGATCGAGGCATACAACCTTCCGCTCGGAACGATCTCGCATTTGTATCGGGACATCGCCGCTCATCGGGCTGGCACGCTGACTCAGGTGGGACTGGGCACGTTCGTCGATCCCCGCCAGGGTGGCGGAAAGATCAACGCGAGAACGACCGAGGAACTGGTCAGCACCATCGAAATCGATGGCAAGACGTGGCTTTTCTACAAGGTCTTTCCCATCAACGTGACCCTGATCCGAGGCACCACGGCAGACCCCGAAGGCAACGTCACGATGGAGCGCGAGGCGCTCGTGCTCGACGCGATGGAGGCGGCAATGGCCGCCCATAACTCGAACGGACTCGTAATCGTCCAGGTGGAAAGGATCGCTGCGAGCGGGACGCTCGATCCTCGTGCAGTCGTCGTTCCCGGAATCTTCGTTGACCGTGTCGTGGTCGCAATCAACGGCGCTCACGCGCAGACTTACGGCACGGCGTACAGCCCTGCTTTCTCCGGCGAAATGAAGGTGCCGTCGGGCGCAACGGAAAGCGCGGTGCTCGACGAGCGAAAGGTGATCGCACGTCGATGCGCCTTCGAGCTCCCCTTGGGTAGCGTCATCAACCTGGGTATTGGCGTCCCTGAAGTCGTAGGAGCCGTCGCCGCGGAAGAGCAACTGCTGAGCCACCTGACGTTGACCGCTGAACCCGGTGTGATCGGCGGCGCGCCCCAGGGCGGCTTGAATTTCGGCGCGGCAATCAATATCGATGCCCTGCTGCACCAGAACCAGCAGTTCGATTTCTACGATGGCGGAGGGCTGGACCTCGCGTGTCTCGGCATGGCGGAGATCGACCGGTGTGGAAACGTCAACGTCAGCCGCTTCGGGCCGCGCCTGGCCGGTGCCGGCGGATTCATCAACATCAGTCAGAACGCGCGGCGCGTGGTGTTCGCGGGAACGTTCACGGCCGGCGGACTCGAAGTCGCAGTCGAGGATGGACGTCTGCGTATCGTGTCGGAAGGGTCGAAGAGGAAACTCGTCGAGTCGGTCGAGCAGATCACGTTCAACGGGTCTCTCGCGGCCGAACGCGGCCAGCCTGTGACGTATGTGACTGAGCGGTGCGTCTTCCAGCGCGTGTCCGAAGGACTTGAACTGACCGAAATTGCACCCGGCATCGATATGGAGCGCGACATTCTTGCCCACATGGACTTCATGCCTATAGTGCGCAACGTGCGTTCGATGGACCCCCGTATTTTCCTGCCGCAACTCATGGGGCTCGCAACGGTGCTCCTCGATCGGCAAATGAGCGAGCGGCTCAGCTATGACGTCGGGCGCAACACGCTCTTTGCGAACTTCGAGGGCATGGGCGTCCGCTCGACCAGCGACGTGGAAAGTGTGCGGCGCGTGCTCGAGGCATTCTGCGATGGAATCGCCCATAAGGTTTCACTGATAGTCAACTACGACGGATTCCGTCTGGATGATCCGGTTGCCGATACGTACTTCGCAATGGTCAGGCGTTTGCAGCTCAAGTACTACAGCTCGGCGACCCGTTTCTCCGCCAGTGCATTCATGCGCGTGAAACTGGGCGCCGCTTTTTGTGAAGTCGATGCGGAATCGCACGTATGCGAAACGCATGCGCAAGCCGCAAGCCATGTGGCGAGCCAACTCGAAGATGAAGTAGGGCGCCCGCTACGCTGAGTCTTGCTTCCAGCGTCAGGGACATTCAATGCGCAATCCCGCATCTTTTGGCATTCTGAATGCGCTGGCAGGGACAGTCCGCTGCAATACGCGGCGATTAGCCGTGATTGAAAGAGTCAAGGAGATTACGTATGAAAGCATCAGATCTGTTCGTCAAGGCGCTGGAGAACGAGGGCGTCGATCGCATTTTCGCGGTGCCGGGCGAAGAAAATCTCGACGTCGTCGAGTCGCTGCGACGCTCGAACATCGAGTTGATCGTCACCCGCCATGAGCAGTCGGCGGCATTCATGGCGGCCACCCACGGCCGCCTGACGGGAAGGCCGGGTGTCTGCATGGCAACCCTCGGTCCCGGCGCGCTGAATCTGGTCACAGGTGCAGCCTACGCCCATCTCGGCGCCATGCCGATGGTGCTTATCACCGGGCAAAAGGCCATCATGACAGCGCACCAGGCGCGCTTTCAGATAGTCGACATAGTCGCAACCATGAAGCCGCTGACGAAGGCGTCGCGGCAAATAGTCAGCGGGAGCAGCATCCCGAGCGTGGTGCGCGAAGCGTTCCGCCTCGCCGCGGAAGAGCGGCCCGGTCCGGTCCACCTCGAGTTGCCCGAAGACGTGGCCGCCCAAGAAGTAAGCGACGACGTGGCGCTTGTTCCGCCGCATCCGGTCGAGCTTCCGGTCGCGCAAGAGGCTGCCATCGAACGGGCCGCGGCCATGCTGATGAAGGCCGAGCGTCCGCTTGTCATGTTCGGCGCCGCGAGCAACCGTCCCCGGCTCGCGGGCCAGTTGACCGAATTCATTCGACGTACCGGCATCCCGTTTTTCAACACCCAGATGGGCAAGGGTACCGTGGCCGCAGTTGGCCATGACGAAGCCAGCGAACTCTGGATGGGAACCGCGGCGCTCAGCGAACGCGACTATCTTCACGAGGCAATAGACCGTGCTGACCTGATCCTGGCGATCGGCCATGACACGGTCGAAAAGCCGCCGTTCATCATGGGCCCGGACGGACCCAAGGTCGTTCATGTGAGCTACACGCCGGCCCACGTCGAACAAGTGTTCTTCCCCCATGCGGAAGTGGTAGGTGATCTTGGCCTGAGTCTCGCGCGACTTGCCGATCACGTTCAGGGCAAGCTTCCGAACGCAGCGGCGCTGGCGCCGTTGCGCGAGGGCATCCTGAAGCGGACGATGGACCGCGCGGGGGAATCGCGCTTTCCGCTGACGCCGCAGCGCATCGTCCATGACGTACGCGAAGTCATGCCGGCCGACGGCATCGTCGCGCTCGATAACGGCATGTACAAGATCTGGTTTGCGCGCTGCTACCGGACCCGCAGCGCCAACACGCTGCTGCTCGACAACGCGTTGGCAACGATGGGCGCGGGTTTGCCGTCGGCCATGATGGCCGCGCTGCTTTACCCGGCGCGGCGTGTGATGGCGGTGTGCGGCGACGGCGGTTTCATGATGAACTCGCAGGAACTCGAGACCGCCGTGCGGCTGAAGCTCAACTTGGTTGTGCTGATCATTCAGGACGATGCCTACGGAATGATCCGGTGGAAACAGGCCGTAGACAACTTCACGGATTGGGGTCTCACGTTCGGCAACCCCGACTTCGTCAAGTACGCCGATGCCTACGGCGCAAAAGGACGGCGCGTCGAATCAGCCGAAGCACTGGCACCGACGCTGGAAGACGCGTTCCGCGAAGGCGGTGTGCAACTGGTCATTGTTCCGGTCGACTATTCGGAGAACAGCCGCGTACTCGTGGATGAACTCAAGAACCGTGTCAGGGAGGTCGCGCAATGAAGATCAAGGCCGCTGTCCTGCAAGCAATGGGCGCAACGCCGCCTTACGCGGTCTCGCGCCCCTTGCGTATTGAAGAGATCGACCTGGCGCCCCCCGGCGCCGATGAAGTCCTGATCAAGATTGCGGCCGCCGGCCTGTGCCATTCGGACCTCTCCGTCATCAACGGCGACCGTCCTCGTCCAATGCCGATGGCGCTCGGTCACGAGGCCTCCGGCGTCGTAGAGGAACTGGGGGCGGGCGTGACGGATCTCCAGGTGGGCGATCACGTCGTCGTGGTGTTCGTGCCGAGCTGTGGCCACTGTGCGCCCTGCGCCGAAGGACGTCCTGCATTATGCGAACCGGGCGCCGCAGCAAACGGCGCAGGCACCTTGCTGTCCGGCGCGCGCCGCCTAACGCGAGGCGGCGACGCCTTGAACCATCATCTCGGGTGCTCGGTGTTTGCCGAATATGCGACCGTGTCGCGCCGTTCCGTCGTCAAGATAGATCCCGGTGTTCCGCTGGAGGAGGCTGCGCTGTTCGGGTGTGCTGTGCTCACGGGTGTCGGCGCGGTGGTCAACACGGCCCAGGTCAGGGCCGGTGCATCGGTTGCCGTGGTGGGCCTCGGTGGCGTGGGGCTCGCGGCACTCATTGGCGCGCAGGCGGCGGGGGCCCGGCAGATCATCGCAATCGATTTGTCCGATGACAAGCTGGAGCAGGCGCTCGCCTTGGGCGCCACGCACACGGTCAACGCCGCTCGGGCCGATGCATCCGAGCACATCCGGGCGCTGAGTCATGGCGGCGTCGAATTCGCTTTTGAGTTCGCCGGCTCGATCCACGCGCTTGACCTGGCTTACCGTATTACACGACGCGGCGGTTCGACCGTGACAGCGGGACTGCCTCCGTCAACCGCACTCTGGCCGCTTCCCGCAGTCAGCCTTGTTGCGGAAGAGCGCACCCTCAAAGGGAGCTATATCGGCACGTGCGTGCCTTCGCGCGACATTCCGCGTTACATCGATCTCTATGTGCAAGGTCGTCTGCCCGTGAACAAGCTGCTTACCGGCCGCCTCAAGCTCGACGAGATCAATCGTGGCTTCGACTTGCTGCATGAGGGCAAGGCGATTCGCCAAGTGGTGGTATTCGAGTGATCAGGGGACAGCGACGCCTTGGGTAATTCGACCTAAGTCCGAGGCAGTGGAGTCACGAATGGTGTTCGAGGTCCAGTTGGGATGAAAGGTAGACGCCAGATCACACATCATGAGAGCCGCGCACTGGGTTTCACTCGTCGGGCTAGGATATCGACGAGCCAAAGAAGACTGCCGTGCCATGGACCATGAAGCCGCGCCTGGAACGTCCGGTACAGCATTGCGTGCCCTAACTGTGCGATGCGCCCCCGAATGAAGCCACCCTTGAAGAAGCCGAAACGACCAAGCGAGCCGTAAGCATCGAAACCTCCAAGGGAAACGAGAGACCCGAAGTCATGATATGAAGCCGCTGGCGCCTGGCTGCCTGCAATCAGTTTTGGAAGATTGCGGCACATATATACGGCTTGCTGATGGGCGGCCTGCGCTGTTGTCGGAACCGCATTGTCATGGCCAGGCAGTTGCGGACTGGCACAGTCACCGACAGCGTAGATGTGCGGATCGTCCACGCTGCGCAGCGTGGGCCCGACCACCAGTTGCCCCGAGCGGGTTCGTTTCACGTCGCCCATGTTGTTCAAGAGATCGGGTGCTTTGACACCGGCCGCCCACACCTTGAGAACGGCCGGAATCGTTTCACCATCGACGAGATGGAAGCCGTTTTCGTCCACAGACGCCACGCGTGCGCTCACGCGCACCGTGACACCAAGTTCCGAGAGCTTGCGGTGGGCTGCATCGGCCACGCGTTGGGGGGAACGGCCCAAGAAGGCGAGGGCCGGATTCGATCAGCAGGACTTTGAGATGGCTCGACGCGCCGCGTGCGCCGTATTCTTCCGCAACGGCCGCGATCCGGATCAGTTCGGCAGCCAGTTCTACGCCGGTTGCCCCGCCACCGACTATCCCGATGGTCAGCAGCGTATTCGACACGACCGCCTGGATCAGCCGAAGCCGCAGTTCGTCATTGAAGGCGATGGCCTCAGACCGCGAATCGATGGTCGAGCAATGGTCTTTCACGCCGGGCGTACCGAAGTCGTTCGCACGGCTCCCGACCGCCAGCAGCAACGTGTCATAGGCGACAACGCGCGCGGGCACGACTTCGATCTCTCCATGGCGGAGCGGTCCAATATGGATCTCGCGCCGCGCGCGGTCGACGCTGGTTGCACACCCGGGCTGATAGGTGAACCCATGAGTGCGCGCCTGGGCGGCGAACGCTGTCTCTTGCGCGCCGGCGTCGGAGGTCCCGGCCGCAATCATGTGTAGCATCGGCTTCCAGACGTAAGCCGGTTCCTTGTCTATCAGCGAAATCTGCAACGAGCCGTTGCCTGCTGTGTTTCCTGCGAGGTGGGTCGCGATGTCGAGCCCGGCAACGCCTCCGCCTACGATAACTAATCTGTGCGGTTGCTGATTTGTTCGCTGTGTCGATTCCATGCCCATCACGTCCGCATAGTCGGGACGCAACCTGAAGCAAGCAGCGGTCCTGCGCCACTCGATGGTCCTGGCCTCGATCGCTTCTGGTACGACGCATGTTCCCATGCGCTGCATATTCGGTGCGCCGGAAATGCCATGCCGGGAGCATTGCTTGCTGTCATGCAATGGTGCAAACCGCTCCCCGGTGGAGGAGGATTCAATGACAGATCAACATCGTTCCAGCACGCAGACAGACAAGCATGGACAACCGCCCGACGGCGACGCCGACGAAACCTTCAAGACGTTCAAGGATCTGGTCAACATGACGCCCGCTCAGATCGAGAAGTGGCTGCAAACCGATGAGTCCCGCGACGTCGGCCAGAAATCCGGCGGAAACGAATCGGTCGGTCATCAATCAGGCCGGCACATCATCGCCATTCTCGGCAAGAAGAAGGCCGACCTGTCGGAGGCGGATTATGCGCACATGCGCAAGGTTATCGGCTACATAAAACGACATCTCGCCCAACGTCCTAACGATGTCGAGCACTCGAACTGGCGCTATTCGCTGATGAATTGGGGCCATGATCCTGTGAAGTGACGTGCCGGGCATCAACGAAGCGCAACCCCTTCGCTTTTGGCACTGATCGCCGCGAACAACGCATCTCGCCCTCGGCCTTCCAGCCACCGGTCGAACGTCAGCAGACCGGGGAACGACTCGCGCAGAGATGCAAGGTCGGCGTTACCGGACAGTCGGCCGTCACCGACAAGCCTGGCCAACGTCCCGAGGAACGGGCTTTCTGCGAGCACGGTGTCCGGAAAGCTGTGATAGACCACGGGACGCCCGGTTATCAGGCTGAATTTGCGGGCCAGAGCCGGACCAGTTACTGCATCGCCCGCTATTTCGATAGTGCGGGACGAGAACACTTCAGGCGCCGAGAAGATCCGAGCCACGATCTTTCCGATATCTTCGGCGGCAATGAATTGCATCGGCTGGTCTGCATGCATGAAGAAGGTGAGCTCGCCTTTGTCGAGTCCCATGCCAGGCAGCATCAGGATTTCCATGAACGCGCTCGGGCGCACAATCGTCGAGGTCATGTCAAGGCGGCGGACGTAGGCTTCGATTTCGCTTTTGCTATCGAAATGTCCCATCCCGGTTTTGGTGGGACCCGCTGCGTTGGTCGAGCTGTAGACAAAGTGCTGGACGCCGCTTTTTAGAGCGATGTCAGCGACGGTCTTGCCGTAGCGGATCTCGTCTTCATCCGTGACCCCGTACGCAACGCCTTGACCGGAACTTGGCTGCACGCTGAACACGCCGTAGACGCCTGCCATTGCATCCTGTATGGACTGCGGATCGGAGAAATCTCCCTTCACGGTTTCGACTCCAATCGCCGCAAGCGCCTTTGCACTGTCGCTCGCCGGGTTGCGCACGAGCGCCCGCACCTTCCATCCGTCAAAGCGCAATGCCTTCGCCACGAAGCCACCCTGTTGCCCGGTTGCCCCGAACACAAGGATCGGTTCATCAGTTCTGTTCATCGCGGTATCCGAAAGTAACTATTGACGGGGCGATTGTAGGCCGCTATATCTTTTCCGCAAGACGGCACGGGGGTGTGCTTTAGTTACATGGAGGTAACCTTGTCCCAGACAATTTTCGGCCGCCCGTTTGCCATGACGCACGAAGGTCCGGTTGTGACGCCATGTGCGCCGCACGATGTGCTGGCGCGTCTCGGGGACAAGTGGACGATCCTGATCATGTCGTTGTTGTCGCTCGCCCCGCATCACCGGTTGCGTTTTTCGGGCATCAAGCGCGGTGTGAACGGCATCTCCGAGCGCATGCTGACGGCGACGCTCAGAAACCTGGAACGTGACGGCTTGCTCGTGCGGCACTACTTCCCGGAAGTACCGCCGCGCGTCGAGTATGAACTGAGCGAAATGGGCATCAGCATGTTGCCGGCGCTGGAAGGGTTCACCGCGTGGATCCGGATGAACTGGCCCGCGATCGAAGCGTCCCGGCAACGATACGATTCGCAGGCCTCCGGCGACGCCTAGCGCGGATGGCATTCCCAATCGTTGTAAGCCGGCTTGTCGAGCGGAGTCAGCCCGGGGATCATGAATACGGAACAACCGAATCGACGTCCCTTCGTGGTGGTTGCGTCGTAGGTCACGGGCGTTCCCCCAAGTGAGTTGCGCTGGCCGTATTTGATGTTGGAAACGGTTATCTCGTCAGAAGAAGCCAGCCCGATAGTTCTGGACGTGGTTTTCTGAACTTCGATCATGTTCATCTGCGTCGTGCCGCAGGCCGACAAACCGGTCAACAACACGGCCGAGATTGCGGCGAGTATCAGTACTTTCTTGTTCAAGAGAATCCCCGTGAGTGTGATGTCTAAGTCCTGCCATCGGCCGCCCATAGCGCGCGGCCGATCCGTTGCATGCATGCCGCGGTTCAAACGCCGAACAGTGATACAGGCGTACAGAGCGCCCCTTTGCAGTTTCCCGGCGTGAAGTAGAGCGTCTGGATCTTGCCGCTCGGCAGCACGAACCCACCGATCAGGCCGTTACCCTTCGCGCCCTCGACGTTCGCCTGCTGAATGAACGTTGCGCTGGTGGTGGCCGGATCGAGGCCATAGAAGTTGAACGTGGCGGACTGCGACAGATCCTTCGCGAAGATTGCGCCGGTTCCATCGGAGAACACGAACTCTCCGCGGAAACGATAACCACGCGCACCTTCACTATTCAGTTGCGTCATGAAGGAGGTATCGTCGGTCGGCACGGCCGTGATCTCGTAGCCGTATGTCGCATTACCCTGCGAGCTCTTTTCGTAGATCGATGACGTGCTCGCATCGCCCAATAAGAACGCCGGTGCAACGTTGTAATAACCCTGCGCACCTTGCGCGTTGGCCTGTGCCACGAAATCGGCCTTGCTCGCGGGCTGGGTCAGGACCTGATAGGAATACGTAGCGATTGAACCATTGTCTTTCCTGTAGAGAAAGAACATGTCGGTACCCACGGCCAGTTCGCCCGCCCACCGGAAACCCCTGGCGCCTTCGCTATTCGCTTGCGTCAGGAATGCGGCGCTGCCCGACGTGACGTCCTGTACTTCGTAGCTATAGGTTGTCGCTTGATCCTTGACGAAGGCCGATGTCTGATCGAGCGTTGCGGTCGCAGTGAAAGCATAGTCGCTCAGATAGCGATAGCCCTGCGCGCCTTGCGTGTTGAGACTGGACAGGAACTGCGCGCGGCTTGTGTCGGGCGTGAGGCCTTCGTAGATGAAAGCGGTAATTGCCGGTGTCGAAGGTGTAGAAGGTGACGACGGCGTATCGGGCGCCGTGTTGGCCGGCGTGCCATTACCGGAATCAGGGGAGTTATTCGATGTCTTCGCATCATCTCCGCCACAAGCCGCCAGCGCAAAGGCGGCGTATATGACTGGCATCGACCATTTAAGCATCCAGACCCGTGAGCTACTCATTTGCAAACACCCCTTTGTTTTTAATACTCGCAATTGGTTTAGTACCGACGCAAACGGATTACCGGTCGGCCGACTGATCGGCAGACGCGAGACATGATGGCGAAGTCGTTGAACCCGCTGCACCATGGGTATCGAGCCGGTTGAATACCGGTTCCAGTGGCGCAGTGGTTTTCTCACCTGATGAATCAGGCGAAGGAATGGTAGCAGTTGCCTAATCGATGAATTTGCCTGAACGTCCCGATTGCTTGCCTGCGCGTCTCAATTGAATGAGAGTGAGTCGGCACGACAATCAGAAACTGACGAACGTCCTGCTGAGCATTTCAAGCTGGCCGCGGGCGTCGTAGCTCCCTCAGCCAAGGTCATGCGCATCCGCTTGACGAGGCCGATGAAGCTGCTGCCTCAACGCATAAGCGGCCACGACAGCCGCTATAAACCCCGATGCAGCACCAACGCCCAGCGACCAGCGCGGGCCGGGATGGTCCGCAATCCAGCCAACGATGGGCGCGCCGATCGGCGTGCCCCCGAGCGCAATGCCAAGACGCAGCGCCATCACACGTCCCCGCATGGCGGGTTCGGTCGAGAGCTGCATCAGCGTGTTGGTGGCGTTGGTGAAGGTCAGGGCCGCCACGCCGATCACGACCAGCGCCGCCGCGAACAGCCAGTAATTCGGTGCGACGGCCGCGAGCGTGCAGCCGAACCCGAACGTCAGGGCGCCGATCAGCAGCGACGTGAATTGCGGTTTGCCGCGGCGGGCGGCGAGGAGAGCGCCCGCGACCGTGCCAACCGCCATGATCGATGACAGGAGACCATAGCCACGGGCATCGGTATGAAAGACGCCGACCGCCATGGTCGAGATGAAGATCGGGAAGTTCAGTCCGAACGTGCCGATCAGGAACAGCATGACCAGGATCGCCTTGAGGTCCGGCCGGGACCATACATAGCGAAACCCTTCGGTGAAGCTGCCCTTGGTGCGGCGAGCCCTCGCATTAGCACGCAGCTCGGAGACGCGGAACAACGACAGGGAGGCCAGCACCGCGATAAAACTCACGCCGTTGATCATGAACGCCCAGCCGGTGCCGACCGAAGCGATGACCAGACCGGCAACCGCCGGCCCGATCATCCGCGCGGCGTTGAACGAAGTCGAGTTGAGCGCGACCGCGTTCGACAGATCCTCGTCGCCGACCAGTTCCGCCACGAAGGTCTGGCGCACGGGTGCATCGAATGCTGCCGCGCAGCCGGACAGGAAGGCGAACACATAGACGTGCCAGAGCTGGACGACGCCCGTGACGGTGAGCAAACCCAGCGCCAGGGCGAGCGTGCCCATGGCTGCCTGCGTAGCAACCAGCAGCTTGCGCTGGTTGTAGTGATCGGCAGCGAAGCCCGTCCAGGGCAGCAACAGAAGCTGCGGCCCGAACTGGAGCGCCATGACCACGCCCACGGCCGACGCATTGTGATGCGTGAGCTGGGTGAGCACGAGCCAGTCCTGAGCCGTGCGCTGCATCCAGGTTCCGACATTGGAAACAAGCGCGCCGGCCGCCCACACCCGATAGTTGTAGCTCCTCAGCGACCGAAATGTGCCGGTTGACAAAGCGGTCATGAACGCTCTGGACTATCACCGCCGTGCAGGCGGCCAAAGAGCCGCGCGCACAGCAATCCCATGGCCAGGATGCCGAGCCCGAAAGCAAGGGCATCGCTCGTGATCTTCAGTGCGAAATCGCCGACGCGGCAGACGAGCACATACCCGAGGACGATATTGAAGAAGCCCCAGAGCACGTTCACGGTAGACGATGAAAGCCCTTGCCCCGGCGGTTTGGCGAACGGGCTCTGGAACGGCTCTCCTTTCACGCCGCTGACGAGATGCGGCACGGCGTTGGTGAGAAAAACCCCGCCAAAGAAGTAGGAGACAAGCTGCAGCCATTCCATGTTCAGTTCCTCGTTCCAAGCAGGTCGATGATGTCCTGGGCCGTGCCGGTTTCGCCCAGCCTCGGGAAGACGTTCCTGATGCTGTAGTCGTGCGCCTCGGAACGTGAATCCGTCATCGCGTCGATGGCGAGCGTCACGTTGAACCCGTGCTCATAAGCCTGGCGGGCGGTCGATTCGACGCCGGTCCCGGTAGCGACACCCGTGACGACGACCTGGGTCACGCCCAGCGCCTTCAGCCGCTCCCCGAGATCGGTGCTCGCGAACGCACCCCAGGTCCGCTTTGTCACGACGATGTCGCCGGGCTGCTGGCCGAGTTCGTCGATCAGGTCGGTCCACCCGGCCGGGAACGTTCTGCTATGGCGCGGCTGCTCGGTGCGCCCCGGCGCTCCACCCGCGACGTTGACCAGCACGACGGTCAGGCCGCGTTCACGAAACGCGTGGAGCAGGGCACACGAGCGCTCCACGACCTTGTCGTTTGGATGGCTGAAAGGGGAGCCGACAAGACCTTTTTGCAGATCGACGACGATAAGGGCGGTGTTCGGATCGAGCGTGGTAACGGCCATGGTTTTCCTGAAAGGTCTGGGACTCGCTCAGAAGTCGGCGAGCCGCTGCAGCAGTTTCACTGCGGCCGCGAGTGCGTCCTGTTCCTGTGGCGAGAGTTGTGCCTGCAAAGCGCGGAGCAGCCAGTCTTCTCTGGCAGCACGGCTGGCCTTGATGGTTTTTCGGAAGGCGGGAGTCAGGTCGATCAGCGTTTTTCGTCCATCGGCTGGATCGGCCTTGCCACTGATGGCCCCGATGGCCTCCAGGCCGGCCACTGTGACGCGCATGGACTGCGGACGCACGCTTTCCGCACGGGCAAGAGCGGAGACGGTTGCGGGCCCGTCGCGATCCAGACGATGGAGGACCGATTTCTGGGCGGAGGTGAAGTCGCCCGGATGCGCTTGCTCACGCAACCGTCGAATGAGTTTTCCAACAGAAATGCGCAGTTCACCGGCAAGAGCGGCCGACCTGAGAGTCTCAGGCGTGGGTGATTGTTTGACCATGTGCAGACGATAACATACATACAGTCAAACTGTACAGTTTGACTGTATGTATCGCTTCATTGCCGACTGCTGGGCCCATGCGGTTCGTCGTGCAGCGAATGCTGGTGCCAGACTTTCCCGACCAGCCACTGAAATATCGATTGATGAGTTTCGTGGTCTTCGGGAATCGGTGTCGTCAATTTCCCGAGCCTGTCCTGACGGGAAGCCAGAAGCTGGCACATCTGCCTGGCAACCTCCGGATGGTCCTTGAGGAAAGCTGTCATGTCCTCCTTGCCCAACTGATACAGCACGGAGGGCGTGAGTGTGGAGACGGACACGCGCATGGGAAGTCCTGCAAGCAGACCTGCCTCTCCGAATGCTTCGCCTGGACCCACTCGCGCGATCTCGCGCTCGCCTGACGGTTCGGTGAATTTGACGGAGAGAACCCCCGACGCGACGATAGACAGACTATCGGGCACTGTATCGGGCGCGGATATCACCTGATGTTCCTGATATTCATGACGTGAAAGTCGTGTGGCGAGCCGCTTTACTTCATCCCCAGTCAGACTTTCGAACAGGCTCACGCGTTTGAGCAGCGCTTCTTTTGCGTCATGCGTGCTTTCGACCGGCGCAGGGACGCCGAGCGCGCGCATGGGAATGGCTGACGAAGCAAGATGCCGGTAGCAAAGGTCGAACAATTCGTTGGACGCGGCGAGTTTCTTGTCCATGTTGTCGACAAACGCAACCACCTCGTATTGCACCGAGTTCACTGTAGTGCGCTTCATGTGGGCATAAGGCGCAGGCGCGTTGAGGATGATGTCGCAGCCGGTCAGTGCGCGGCGCAGCGCTTCGAGCACTGTCCGTGGCCGCGCTTCGGGAGCGATTTCAAGCACAAGCGACAGCCCGTGGACATTGGCCGGCCTGCTGTTATTCGAAATCTTGCCCTTCGATGCAACCGCATTCGGCACGATCAGCGTATTTCCCTGGCCCGTCAGCAAGTGAGTGGCGCGCCAGTTCATTTCGACGACCCTGCCTTCCACGTCATCGATCATGACCCAGTCGCCGACCGAGTACGGCTCCGTGGTGTTCAACACAATGCCCGCGAACACGTCGCTCAGCGTGCTCTGGATCGCCAGACCCAGGACGATGGCAAGCGCCCCGGATGTGGCGACCAGTCCACGCACCGGCAACGCGAGCACAAAACCGAGGGCGGCCACGACCGCGGCCAGAAAGACCACGGCGCCGAACACGTCCGAAAAGAGCCGCTGCTTTCGCCAGGTGCTTGGCAATAAAAGCGTGTCGAGGGAAAGGGTAAGCAGCCGTGCGCCCATCAGCCACCAGATTATTTCGACGATCTGGCCCAGCCAGTGGCGCTCGGGCGCGGCGGCATCCGGAGCTTGCGTGAAGGGGTTCAGGCCTGACGAGAAGAGCACCGCGCTCAGCGCGCTAAAGAGCGTGAGCCGTATGAACAGCCGTATGAGCTCGTTGGGAGGCACCCGCAGCCGCCATACGACGACATCCAGAGCGACGATACCGAATCCAAGGATCAACGGGTATTTCACAGGCGCTCCGCCAGGAGATAGCTTCAAGAGGACCGATATAGGCACGCGAATGCTGTTTCGGCCGTGCGCAGCAGGACACCCGGCAGCCGGGTGCGCCAATTCTGCGGCTCCTGATGGGGCCGCGCAACTGTCCTTTTTTGCACTGCGTGCGATTTCGAGCCGTAGCTCAGCGGAGAGGATAGTGCAGATGCCGCCCGCACTCGGCGGGACGGCGAAAGAATCATCGAACCGGTTTGGCGCGAGCGCTGAGGAAAGCGGTGGCGATGGAGAATGCTCCCGGACGGGAGACTCGTGAAATCAGCCTGTTTCGGGACCGGCCGGCGGCGGGCCGGAACGGCTTTCGCTGACCGCGCCCCGTGCCCTTAAAATCGCCGGCGCTCCGCTCACGCCACCCGCTTGCTTCTCCGATACTGATCGAACAACACTGCCAGCAGCAGAATCCCGCCGCGAATCAGGTACTGATAAAAGGTCGGCACATTCATGAGGCTCATTGCATCCTGCACCGAGCCCATGATCAGCACGCCGACCAGCACGCCGGAGATCGTGGCCACGCCACCGGTCAGCGACACGCCGCCAAGCACGCAAGCCGATATCACCCCGAGTTCCAGCCCGACCGACGTCTTGGGGTCTCCAAGACTCATCCGCGAAGCCAGCATGACACCCGCGAACCCTGTCACGAGCCCTTGCAGCACGAACACCGTGATCTTGATGCGCATGACCGGCAGACCTGCGAGCAGCGCCGCTTCGCTATTGCCGCCCACCGCCAGCACGTTCTTGCCGAACACGGTCTTTTTCAGCAGAAAACCAAACAGCAATAAGCCGACGATGTTCGACCAGATCGGAAACGAAATGCCGAGGAACGATCCGCCGCCGAGATCGAAGAAACGTTCTTCGGAGATCATCACGGCATCGCCGTTCGACGTGATGTAGGCGAGTCCGCGAACCACTTCCATCATTGCCAGCGTGACTATCAGCGAGTTGATCTTCCAGCGTGCAATCAGCACGCCGTTCACTAGTCCGACCGCGCCGCCGGCCAGCACGCCTCCCGCGATCCCCAGCGTAACGCTATGCGTGGACGTGATCAGCGTGGACGCCACCACCCCGGCAAACGCCACGATCGAGGCCACCGACAAATCCACCTCGCCGAGCGCGAGCACGAACATCATGGTGACGGAGATCGAACCGATCAACGTGACCGACAACAGCAAGCCCTGGATATTGCGCGAGCTGATGAAACCCGGGACGGTGAAGGCCAGCGTCACGAACAGGATCACGAACACCATGACGATGCCCGACTTGTTGATGAGGTCCCAGGTCCGCGCGGCGCGAGCACGCGAGCCCGTGCTTTGAGCGGGATTCGACTGATTGGTGACGGGGGTAATTTCCATGATGTCTCTTTCGTTCGCAGCGCGTTGAACGTGCTGCGGGTGTTATCGGTGATGAAGGTGAATCAGCCGGGCAGGGCGAGCTTGATGAGTTGATCGGGCGTCGCCTGCGCCTTGGGCAGGTTGCCGACGATCTTTCCTTCGCGCATCACCATCACGCGATCCGCCACGCCAATGACCTCGGCCAGATCGCTCGATACCACGATGACCGTGCGCCCCGCTTCCGCAAGCCCGTACAACAGGCCGTAGATTTCGCTACGTGCGCCGACATCGATACCGCGTGTCGGCTCGTCCATCAGGAACACATCGATCTCTTCGGCGAGCCAGCGCGAAAGAATGACCTTCTGCTGATTGCCGCCGGAAAGCGTGCCAATAGGCGTGTTGCCGTTGCGCGTCTTGATGGCGAGCTTCGCGATGTAGTCGGTTGTCGTCGCGGCTTCCTTGCGGCTGTTCAGGATGTTGAACGGGCTGAAGTGCCGGCGGCAGCTCATGTTCATATTGTCGGAAACCGAAGCGATCGACACAATGCCTTCCTGCTTGCGATCTTCCGGACACAGCGCCACGCCCGCGCGCACGGCGTCGCGCGGCGATCTGAACTTGCGTTTCGATCCCTTGAGCACGATCTGCCCCGACACGGGTTTGACCGCGCCGTAGATCAGCTTCATCAGCTCGGAACGGCCGGCGCCAACGAGCCCGAAGAAGCCGACTATTTCGCCCTTGCGCACGCTGAACGACGCCGGTTCCGCCAGACCCGGACCCATCAGCGCCTGCACATCGAGCTGCACATCGCCTATGTCGCGTGCACGGTAGCCGTACACGTCGTGAATGGAGCGTCCGACCATGCAACTGATCAGGCGATCGCGTTCGAGTCCGTCGACTTCCTCGAAGGTCTCGATGCGCCGGCCATCGCGAAACACCGTCACGCGATCGCAAAGCGCATAGACCTCGTCCATGCGGTGCGTCACGTAGATGATCGCGCGTCCCTCGCTTTTGAGCGCGCGAATGATCTTGAACAGTTGCTCCGTCTCGCGCGATGACAATGAACTCGTGGGTTCATCGAACGCGATCACGCGTGCGTTGCGCATCAGCGCCTTGCCGATCTCGATCATCTGGCGTTGCCCGATCGACAAGTGCTTGACTTGCATGTTCGGATCGATCTTTTCACCCAGCCGGTCCAGCTCGGAGATTGCGCGCTTGACCAGCGCCTTTTCGTCGAGCATGCCGAAGCGGTTCGGCATTGCGCCAAGCATCAGGTTCTCGGCCACGGTCAGTTCCGGGACGAGATGCAGCTCTTGATAGATGATCGCGATGCCCGCCTCAATGGCGGCCTTGGTGGTCGTGAACTGCTGCTCGACGCCGTCGAGCGACAAGCTTCCACCGCTTGTCGAATTCACGCCCGACAGCACTTTGAGCAACGTCGACTTGCCCGCGCCGTTCTCGCCCATCAGCCCGTGGACTTCGCCCGTGCGCACGCCGAGCGACACGGAGTCGAGCGCAAGCACGCCGGGAAAACGCACGGTGATGTTATCGAGCAGGAGATAAGGCGCGGCCGTGGCCACTGCGGTATCCATCATTGAGCGTTCCTTGGTTGAAAACTGAAGCGGGCGCCATGACGTGCATGACATGCACGACGCCCGCGGCCAAACGCTCAGATACCCAGTTCCTTGCGCACGTCCTGCCAGTTGCTGCGAACCATCAGCTTGCCGGTGGTCTGCGTATCGGCGGGCGGCTGCTTGCCGTTCTTGATCCAGTCGACGAGGTTCTGCGTGCTGTCCTTCCCATGGTTTGTCGAGCTCACGGCAATGGTGCCGTAGAAGCCCGTTTGTTCCTTCTTCTGGAATTCGGCGAACGCTTCACCCGCGCCGTTGATGCCCACGCCGATCACATCCGCCGACGCAATATGCAGTTGTTCGGTCGCGCGCACGGCGCCGAGCACGGTCTCTTCATTGATCGCGTAGATCACCCATTTCTTGATGTTCGGATGCTGCGACAAGACCGGCGATGCCGCGTTGAAACCGCCTTCGTCGTCCGTCGTCTTTTGCGGGGCATCGAAGATATTTTCTTTCTTGAAGCCGCTCGCCAGGAGCGTCTGCGTGGCGCCGTCGGTGCGTTGCTTCGCCGTCGGGAGTTCGTAATCCGTGATGCGCAGCGCGCCCACTTCCTCGGGCTTCCAGCCGCGCTTTTTCATTTCGTCCGAGATGGCGGTGCCGACCTGATTGCCGATCTTGAATGCGGACATGCCGAGGTGCGGGACGTTCGGCAGCGGCTTGCCGGTCGAGTCGACCAGTTGGTCATCGACCGTCACGAACTTCATGTTGTAGCGCTTCGCGCGGGCCTGGATGGCCGGTCCGAGACGCACGTCGGGCGCGCAGATCACGAAGCCTTGAGCGCCCTGCGCGCCAAGGTTATCGATGGCGGACAGCACCTTCTCGCCATCCGGCGTGCCGATGTTCACCACTGAGAATTTTTCCTTTTGTCCAAGCGCGGATGCCGCTTTCTGTTCGTTGATAAACCACGCCTGTTCGGGCATCTTGACGAGGAAACCGACCTTCAGCGGTTCGTCGGCATGAGCGGACATCTGCGGGGCGAACGTGATGCCGAGTGTGGCTGCGGCAATGGCGGACAAGGTCAAACGACGAAGCTTACGGTTCATGAGGGCGTCTCCTGGTTGAATTGAGGCTGCATGACTCAAGTGACATGCAGCGAAGCGCAGGCTTGCAGCCCGTTCGCCTCTTCTTGCGGTATTGCGGGTCAATCGTTGTTCCGCCAGGCAGGCGGGTTTGTTGTACGGTCGTAATGTGCGCGAGGCAGGCCGCGTCTTGTCGGGTTAGCCCTCATGCCCTCGCGAACTCGCTACCAGGCTTGCTGCAAACGCAAAGGGCGCAGTCTCAGGTTCTAAAAGTTTGACTGCATCTTAAGGAAGCGGCTGATTCCTTTCCAATCAGTTTTTTGACGATACCGATATCAAATCCGGTATGTCCGCGATGCTCCTACATTCTGGGATGGAAGCTTGCTCAAGCTGGCCTCAGCCGGTCAGGATCGGCTACGATTGGCGATCGTAAAACTTGCCGCAGGCGCATTGCATGGCCCAAAACTATTCGAACATCACCGTGCGCACGCGCCTCAAGACGCGGCAACTGCTTCTTCTCGCGGCAATGGAGGAGGAGGGCAACGTGCGCCGCGCAGCCGAGATCCTCGGCATGACGCAGCCGGCGGCATCGCGATTATTGAAGGAACTGGAGGATGTGCTGGAAGTGCGGCTCTTCGACCGCACGCCGCATGGCATGCACCCCACGCTGTACGGCGAAGTGATGATCCGGCACGCGCGCATGGTCCTGTCGAACCTGAGCCAGGCGCATGACGAAATCGCCGCATTGCGCGCGGGTCTCGTGGGGCAAGTCCAGATCGGCGCGATCGCCGCCGCCGCTGCGACGATGGTGCCGCTCGCAATCGCACGCGTGAAGGCGAGCTATCCGCAGTTGCAGATCTGGCTGCAAGTGGAGACATCGGACGTGATGTTGCCGCTCGTGGCCCAGGGACATCTCGACATCATGGTTGGCCGCGTGCTCGAGCGGCAGGGCCAGTTCAAGGATGCGGTGCGTTACGAGCCTATCGCCGAGGAACCGCTTTGCGTGGTCGTGCGTCCCGGGCATCCGTTGGCGAGTGCAAGCGGGCTGACCATGGCTGACATTGTCGGCGAGGGCTGGGTCTTGCATCCCCCGGGCAGCGTCTTGCGGCATCGGTTTGACATGGTGTTTTCGCAGATCGGTCTCGCCGCGCCGGATAACGTGGTGAACACGAACAACATCGTCGCCATCTCGGGCATCCTGCTGCAAAGCGACATGCTTGCCGTGATGCCAGAAGAGGTCGCGCGGCAATACGAGGAGTTCGGCACGCTGAAGCGTCTTGCTATCGAATTGCCTTGCCGCATGGACGCGTTCGGAATCATCACCCGGCAAACGCGCTTGTTGTCGCCGGCGGCGACCGTCGTTTTGCGTGCATTGCACGATGCCGCGCTGGAGGTTTACGGCGCGCGGGTGGACGCTATCGCCTGACGCAAAACGCCTGAAATAAGGCCCTGGGCACGCCATCTGCTCTTGCAATCCCTAAACGGATTCTGGAGAGAAGATCATGTTCAGCTTTAGCGAAAGCATTTACCGCGGTTATCGGATCACGGCCTGGGCGCAAAGCGCCCAGGATCTCACCGATAGCGCCAAGCCCACGAGCTTCGTTGCACGTGCTGTCGTGGCCGGGACTGCGGCGGCGGTGATGGACTACCGCTTGCCGGTTCCCGGTCTCGACGCGGCAGCGTTCGCGCAACCGGCGGCGGCCCGGCACCGGGCTGAAGCAGCCGCACGGGCCTATATCGATGAACTGCGCCGCAACGAGGAAGCGGAGTCGGCCGGGCAGTATCGCCGGTCCCGCGCCGATGGAAACCGCGGCGTCAGCGCCGCCGCATAAGCGCCCGACCGGTAACGCATTGAACCAGCCGGGCGGCTGGTTCAGGTCGCGCGTCTAGTCAGGTTCAAGGCTGAAAGCAAGTAAAGACCTTAATTGTAAGCTGTATTTGAGAATGCTTCTCGTTTAGGTTATATTGAAATCCGACCTAGAAATGAGGGGCAACTCGATGACGGAAGTGCTCGACCGGCCGGCACAATCGCCCGCCACACCGCTGATACCTCCTTCGCTCGTTAGCGCCGGGAACGCATGGCGTCCCGTGCATGAGATCCAGCCGGCAACTGAATCGCCCGCGCAGAAGGCAGCGTGCGCTGCGCGCACGCTGCTCGACATCGCCATCTCCAACCGGCCGATGCTCGTAAACATGGCGCGTGGTTTTGTCGGTTGCGGCAGCCGGGCGGAAGACGTTGTCCACGACGTCTTCATCAAGCTCATCGATTTCCCCAATCAGGACGCGGTCCGCCAGCCCGCCGCGTATGTCGCGCGGATGGTGCGCAATGCATCGATCGATGCGTGCCGTTCGCAGACGCTCGAAAACACCTATCACGCCGACGAAGACGACGGCCTCGACGTGCCGTCGCCGCAATGCACGCCCGAAGTCATGGCCGAGACGCGCGACACGCTGCGTCAGGTTATGGCTGCGCTGGAACAATTGCCGGCGCGCTGCCGCGCGGCCTTCGAGATGGTGCGTTTGCGCGAGGAAACGCTGAAAAGCACGGCGAGCGCGCTCAACGTCTCGCAAACGCTGGTCCATTTCATGGTGCGTGACGCTGAAAAGCATTGTGTCGATAGCCTCGATGCCTGCCATCGCGGCGACGCGAATCCGCGCTATTTCGACGGCTGCGCACGTCGCCGGTAAAAATTCGCTTTCCCCAAGCGTCTATTCCATACAGATGGCGCCGTGAGCTCAAGGCTTCCGGCCGCCGACCTCCCAAGTTTTCCCCGACCAGGCCGCCGATCATGACGCAAGCCCAGCACACCCCGACCGCGTTCGCACGCGAAGCCGACGAACTCGAGTACACGGTCGTCATCAATGACGAGGAGCAGTATTCGCTCTGGCCGACCTTTCGCGCAGTGCCTGCGGGCTGGCGCACGGTCGGCGTGAGCGGCTCGAAGGACACGTGTCTCGCGCATATCGAAACCGTCTGGACCGACATGCGCCCCGCCAGTCTGCGCCGCCACATGGACGGCGTCGCGTCCTGAACATGCATGCCGGGTGATGTCATCCCGCGCCAGGAGAATTTCGCATGAACTCGCTTCCAGAGGCACGGCCGACGCTGGACGATCTGAACATCGAACCGGGATTGCCGACCGTGGTCTCGCCCAGACCCGGCGTCAGTATCTCGCTTGAAGAAGCCGCAGCGCCGCTGCGCACGATCATCGATAGTACGCTCGAGCGTTCAGGCGGGCTGCGCTTCACGGGCTTCGAGGTTGCATCGATAGAAGCATTCCAGCGCTTCGCCGCATCGTGCGGAGATCCGCTCATTGGGTATGAATTTGCATCGACGCCGCGCAGCCAGGTCGAGGGCGCCGTGTACACATCGACGGAATATCCGCCGCATCGCTCCATTCCGCTGCATAACGAACAGTCGTACACACGCGAGTGGCCGTTGCGCATCTGGTTCCATTGCGCGCTGGCGGCGCGATCGGGCGGCGCGACGCCGATTGCGGACAGCCGCGCGGTCTACCGGGCACTCGATCCCGCGCTGGTCGACCGTTTTGCAAAACGCGAGCTGCTGTACGTGCGCAACTTCGGGCAAGGACTCGATCTGCCATGGCAAAACGCATTCGGCTCAGATGACCCCGCAGTGGTCGAACGGATCTGCGCGACGCGCGGTATCGAATACGAGTGGCGCAATGGCGACGATGAAGAACTGCTCCTGCGTACCCGCGAACGCTGCCAGGCGGTCGCGCGCCATCCGCGCACGGGCGAGATGGTGTGGTTCAACCAGGCGAATCTGTTCCATCTCTCGACGCTCGATGAAGACATGCAGGAAGCACTCGTCGATGCCGTCGGCCTGGAAAACGTGCCACGCAACGTGTATTACGGCGACGGCGAACCGATAGAAGCTGAAGCGCTCGCGGAGATTCGCGGCGTGCTGGACGAGCAGCGCATCGTGTTTCCGTGGATGACCGGCGACGTGCTGATGCTCGACAACATGCTGACCGCGCACGCCCGCGATCCGTTCGAAGGACCGCGCAAGGTCGTGGTCGCGATGGCGCAAAGCTACAGCAAGCGGACGGATACACGATGACATTGCCCGCAGGACCCGCACTGGCCGCGCACTCGCTGACGGTTGGATACGGGGAACATATAGTGCTTGACCGGCTGGATGTGAGTATCCAGGCAGGGCGGGTTACCGCGCTGTGCGGCCCGAACGGGTGCGGCAAGAGCACGTTGCTGCGCACGCTTGCCGGATTGCAGCCGGCGCTTGGTGGACATGTCGAAGTGAACGGCGTGCCTATTGGTACATTGCGCCGGCGCGTGCTCGCCCGGACGCTGACCATGCTTGCGCAGTTCAACCAGATTCCGGCAGGGCTGACTGTGCGTGAACTGGTTGCATACGGGCGTTATGCGTATGGCGGCTGGCTGAGAGGACTGACACGCGCGGATCACGCAGCGATCGATGAAGCGCTCGAAGCAAGCGGCCTGGCCGATGATTCAGCACGCGATGTCGCCGCGCTCTCGGGCGGCGAACGTCAGCGGGTGTGGATCTCGATGGCGCTGGCGCAGCAGGCGCCTATCGTGTTGCTCGACGAGCCGACAACCTATCTCGACATCCATCATCAACTCGATATTCTCCACGAACTGCGGCGGCTGAATCGCGAGCGCGGATTGACGATCGTATGGGTGCTGCACGACCTCAACCAGGCTGCCGCGTTCAGCGATGAAATCGTATTGATGCGCGCCGGCCGGATCGTCGCTCATGGCGCGCCCGATGCCATGCTCGACCCGCATCATCTCAACGATACGTTCGGCGTGCGGATGCTGAAGATCGCACATCCGCAGACGGGTGCGCCTATGTGCGTGCCGGCTTACGAAGCGGAATCGCTGGGAAGCCCGGCCAGGGATCTGGTCGCATGACCACGCTTGCCTCCTCTTCCGAGCGATGGCGCGCGCCGGTAAAAAGCCGCGTGGGTTTGCTGGTCGTCTTGCTCGTGCTCCTGATCGTCGCAGTTGCGCTGTTGCGCCTCGCGCCCGATGTCCGTGCGTGGCTTGAGGCCGCGCCGGGCAGCGACGCCGCTCAGCTCGCCGGTGTCTTTCTCTTCGACCTGAATGTGCCGCGCATTGCAGCGGCGCTCGTGGCGGGCGGCTGTCTTGCGGTCGCCGGCACGTTGTTCCAGGCGCTGACGCGCAATCCGCTGGCATCGCCCGATCTGCTTGGGATCACGGGCGGCGCGCAACTCGGCTTGCTCGCCGCGATGATCCTGCCCGCCGTATTCGGCGCGGCCTCCGTGCCGTTGCTGTTTGCCTGCGGTCTCGCGGCCGCTGCATGTGTTGCGGCGGCCGCCGGCGGCTGGCGGGCGACCCCGCTTCGGCTGGTGCTGGCGGGCAGCGTCTGCATGCTGCTGTTCTCGGCCATATCGACACTGTTGCTGGCCTTCTTCGAGCAGACCGTGGTGGGCGCATCGCTATGGGCGAGCGGCAGTTTGTATCAGCCGGGCGCGGCCGGATTGAAGTCGGCGCTTGGGTGGCTCGTCGTGCCGCTCGTTGCGTTGCCGTTCGTCATGCGGCCGCTCGATCCGCTGTCTCTTGGCGACGATGCCGCCGCTGCGCTCGGCGTTCGTATCGACGCCACGCGGCTCGCGGCGCTGACCGTCGCGGTCGCTTTTGCGAGCGTCGCGGTGAGCATTGCGGGACCGCTCTCCTACGTTGGATTGATCGCGCCGAATCTGCTGCGGCAGATTCGCGGCGCGAAGGCATCGAAGCTGGGCGCGCTCGTGCCGTTATCGGCGCTGGTGGGCGGCGCGCTCGTGCTCGTCACCGACAGCGCCGTACTCGCACTCGATCTCGACTCGACGCTTTCCACAGGCGTCGCCATTGCGTTCGCCGGCACGCCGCTGATGCTCGCGATGATCCGCAGCGGCGCCGCGTGGGCAGGCGTGCTGCATGGGGGCCAGGAACGTGCGGTGGAAGCACGCGGCACGCGCTTCGTCCGCGCGATGAGCGCGTTGCCGTGGCCGGCGGTCGCGGCGATCCTGGCGGCGACGTGCGCGGTGATCCTGGTAATCGGTGCATCGTCTGGCCCGACGTGGCTGGGTCCCGAGCGATGGCTCGGCGTCCTTGCTCATCGTGACGATGTGGCGCGCATGCTGCTCGATCTGCGCGTGCCACGCCTCGTGTGCGCGTTGCTTGCGGGCGCGTTGCTGGCATCGAGCGGCGTGTTGATGCAGAGCATCGTGAGAAATCCGCTGGCGGGTCCCGAGGTGCTCGGCGTCACGCAAGGGGCGGGGCTGACGACGCTCGTCGCGCTGATGATCTGGCCGCTCGCCGGTCACGCGATCGTTTCGGGCGCCGCGTTGACTGGCGGTGGCATAACCCTTCTGCTTACCTTGTTGCTCAATCGGCGGCATCATTACGCGCCACTCGCGGTGGCGTTGACGGGCATTGTCATTGGTACGTTATGGACTACGTTGTCGCAATGGCTGATCACGCAGCAAAGTGTGCAGCCGGCGCGGTTCGTGGTGTGGCTCGTAGGTGGCACATATGGGCGCAGTTGGGGCGAAGTCGCGGCGCTGCTGCCGTGGTGCGTCGTTGCCCTACCGGTACTTGCGTTGCTCGCGCGTCCACTCGACCTGCTCGCACTCGGCGATGATCAGGCGGTCGCGCTTGGCGTGCCAATCAGCGTGCTGAGGCCGCTCGTGCTCACCATTGCCACGCTCGCTGCATGCGCGGCGGTGGCGGCGGTCGGGCCGGTGGGGTTTATCGGATTGATGGCGCCGCATCTGGCGAACATGCTCGGCGCGCGGGCACATCGGACCCGGCTCTGGCTCGCGGCCGCGATCGGTGCGCTGGTGCTCGCCGCCGCCGATATCGCCGCACGCACGCTGCTCGCGCCACGTGAGATTCCGGCGGGCGTGCTGACGGCGTTGATCGGCGCGCCTTATCTGCTTGCGCTTCTGGTGCTGCAGGTACGGCGCGAAAAGCGGAGCGGACGATGAGTCCGGACGCCGCGTCGAATGCTTCGCAATGTCTTGCATCGTTCGCGCCGGCATCGATCGCGCCGTATCTGCAGAACGTGTGGCTCGGTGCGCCCGATCATGCTTTGGAAACGAACGACATCAGCATCCCTTTGTCGTCGCTGGGCGCGCATCGGAACGCGTTGCTCGATGCAATGGTCCATCACTATGGCGGCGATGCCGAGCTTCACGCGCGTGCGTTGTTATCGCAATGGAGCAAGTACTATTTCGGGCTTGCCGCCCCCGCGGGAATTCTGGCGGCGCGGCTGCTGCGACGTCCTCTGGACATGTCGCCATTGAGAGCGCAGCTTGTCCTGCGCGAAGGCATGCCGGTCGCGCTGCGTTTCGCAGCCGACGCGCTCAAACCGCATACCCACGATACCGTGCTCAACTACGCCGGCCTGCTCGAGCATCTCGATACAGTGATCGGGATGCTCGCCGGCATGACGCGCATCGCGCCACGCGTGTTGTGGAGCAACGCAGGCAATCTGCTCGACTACTTGCTGGAGCAATGCGCGCTGCTGCCGGGCGAGGAAGACGATCGTGGCGATGCTGCATGGCTCTTCGGACTTTCCCTCGGCGCGGATGGCGCACCCAATCCGCTGCGCGCCCCCATCCGCCAGATGAAGCCGCGCTCGGCGCTGCTGCCCGACCCGTTTCGCGCACGCCGCGTGTGTTGCGTGCGCTACGAGATCCCCGGAGAAACGCAACTTTGCACCAGCTGTCCCTTACTGCTGACAATGTCGGACGAACAACTCGCGCTACAAGAGGCAATCGCGTGAAGAAGCTTTTCTGTGCGTTTGCATGCATGGTGATGACGTCGGTGGCGTCGGTGGCGTCGGTGGCGTCGGTGGCGTCGGTGGCGTTCGCGTCGGAGCCGAACGCGCCCGTCTGCGGACCGCTTGCGGATAACGCGACCATATCGCAATTCAGCAAGACGATGCCTTTGAAACCCAAGCGCGTCGTCGTCCTCGAATTCATGTTCGCGGAAGATCTGGCCGCACTCGATATCACGCCCGTCGGTCTCGTCGATAACGCTTACTACGCCGGCTGGATCGGCTACGACAGCGCGCGTTTCAACGGCGTGCCGGAAGTCGGCACGCGGCAGGAACCGAGCCTTGAAGCGATTGCATCGGTGCGTCCCGACCTGATCATTGGCGTGGGGTATCGACATGCGCCGATCTTCGCGGCGCTCGACCGGATCGCGCCCACGGTGCTCTTCCAGTTCAGTCCGGACATGGAACAAAGTGGCGTGCAGAAAACGCAACTGGACTGGACCCGCACGATCTTTCGCACGATAGGCTGTCTCACAGGACGCGAGGACAGGACGCAAGCAGTAGAAGCGAAACTCGATGCGGGCCTCGCCCACGATGCACAACGCCTCGCTTTCGCAGGCCGCAGCGGCGAGCAGGTGGCGTTGTTGCAGGAACTCGGCTTGCCGGATCGGTATTGGGTCTATACAGGAAACAGCACGGCGGCGGGGGTGGCGCGGGCGCTGGGTTTGTCGCTGTGGCCATCAAAGCCGACGCGTGAAGGCACCATCTACGTGACGTCGGCTGATTTGCTCAAGAAGCCCGACCTCGCGGTGTTGTTCGTGACCGCGTCGAGCGAGAACGTTCCCATCGAAACACAGCTCACGTCCCCCGTCTGGCGCTTCGTTCCGTCGAAGCGGGCAGGGCGCATCGCGCTGGTTGAGCCGAACATCTGGGGCTTCGGCGGCCCGATGTCGGCCTTACGTCTATCGAACGAAATCACCAACAAGTTGCTGGCACTGCCGCTGCCGCCGCGCTGATTACGCAGGCGCGTTCTATATGCGCGCTCCCGCTTTTTTGACGCGACGTTTACACGCGATCCGATACGCTTCGTTTGATCCAATCAAATGAACGCGAGGGGATGGTCATGACGTCCGAACAGGTTTTATCGAAAATTGAAAACGCCCTGGCCCGACCGGCCATGCGGAGTTGAGCATGGTGTCCGGAATATGGTTGCCTATTGTCACGCCGTTCAAGGACGGACAAGTCGATACCGACGCACTCCAGCGTCTCGCCGAGCGATATCTGAGCCAGGAAATCAGCGGTTTTGTCGCACTGGGAACGACCGGCGAAGCGGCGCTGCTCGATCATTACGAACGGCTCAAGGTCTTGCGTTCATTGTTCGAAGTGATCGGTACGCGGCTGACGGTGGTGGTCGGTATTGGCGGCATGAACACACGCGACATGGTGCAGGAAATTCGCGAACTCGACCGCTGGGATATTGGCGGCTATCTGGTGTCCGCGCCGGCGTATGTCTGCCCTGATCAAGACGGCATTCGCTGGCACTTCGACGAAGTCGCACGCGCCACGGAACGCCCCGTCATCCTCTACGACGTGCCGCATCGCACGGGTGTTTCCATCGATACGAACACGGTCGAGCGCCTTGCCGAGCATGCCAATATTGTCGCGATCAAGGCCTGTGTGCCGGCGACTTTCGAGAAGCTTTGCCAACTGCCGATCAGCGTTCTCTGCGGCAACGACGACGCCTACCTCGATTGCCTGATTGCCGGCGGATCGGGCGGCATCCTGACGAGCGCCCATCTTTTCGCCGATGTCCTGGCCGAGATCCACGAACGGGTTTTATCGGCGAGAACGGACGATGCCGCCGCGTTCTTCGAAGCCCTCAAGCCTGTCATCAAACTCTTGTTCAGCGCGCCGAATCCGTCCGGCGTGAAGGCGGCGCTTGCCCTCGACGGCGTGATTGGCAGCGAAACGCGCTTGCCGGTCATGGAAGCGTCGGCGACGCTCAAGGAGCAATTGCGGATCGCGCTCGACGCGTGTTTCCGGCAGCTTGCCATCGTGGCCTGAATCTTTTGGTTGAGAAAAAGAAACCGTTTCGGGGCCGCCTAAGTCAGCAAGACGGCCTTGGCGCCACTACTCGATTCGTAGGCCATGGCCATTTCGATCTGATCGAGCGGGAACGCCTTGCCAATCCGGGTCCTGTACATCGGGTCGTCAATTACACCCTCGAGCGCTTTGAGAGCGGAGACGAGCTTGTCATGATCCTTCACCGTGCGGCTTTCGAAATTGCTGAACCGTCGCAAGGTCAGGTTGTTCATCATGAAAAGCACGGACTGAATCGAAACTGGAACGGCGCCGCCTAAAAAGCCGTAGATGTAGACCGTCGAATTCACTGGCAGGACCGGTGCGATCTTCGACAGCAAGTCTCCGCCAACGCCGTCGAATACCGCCGTCGTTCCCAGTTCGGCGGACAACGTGCGGAGCGTATCGGTGAAACCTTCGGTGGTGACAATGACATGCTCCGCGCCGAAACGGCACAGCGTCTCGCGTGCTTCCCCGGTACGCACCAGGAAGATCGCGGGCAACTTTCGAATACGGGCCAGGGCGGCAAGAGCATGACCGGTGCCCGAATTCCCGGCCGTGACGATGACGCCCTTGTGACGCGCTTCGGCGATCTCTTCGAGAAAGGCGTAGGCCGTCATCACGTTCACGAGCGAACCGCAATAGTCCCGGGCGCGAACATGCTCGGGCAGGATCAGGCACGCAGAGTAGGGCACGTGCGCCCGCTCGGACCAAAGTCCAACGCTTTCGGGACTTCTTCCAAGCGATCGGTAGATCGCCACCTGCTTGCCCTCATATTCTGCAGGAACGCCGGCTCCCGCCGCCAACACCTGTCCTGCTCCCGACGCACCCCAGACGTCGTGCTGGCCCAGCGCGAGCGCTTTGCCGGCGGCTGTGGGGATTCGCAGGAAAGTCTTGTCGCCATGGTTGATCGCCGATGCTTCCATGTCGATCAGCAAATGGCCCGGTGCCGGCGCGGTCGGGGTCGGAATGTCGCGAACTTCAAGCTCGCGTTCGGGTGTCACACATATCGCTTTCATCGCTCAGCTCCTTTGTCCTGGGGTTGTTGCTTGCACAGCCCATAACATAAGCAACTTCATCCATTGCCGAAACGCTGCATCAGGGCATACCATCGATTTCATTCTGGAATTGATGCGGATGGCCGTATGGATAGAGTGAACGCGATCCGCCTGTTTGTACGTCTGGTCGAATGTGGGAGCTTTTCCGCCGTCGGGCGTGAAGAAGGGATCGGGCAGCCTGCAGTCAGCAAACAGATCGGCGCGCTGGAGCGGCACCTTGGCGCACAGCTTGTCTTGCGGACATCGCGGCGGGTCGTGATCACCGAAGCGGGACAGACGTTCTATGAGTCGGCGAGGCAACTCGTGGACGACTTCGACGCGCTCGAGTCGTCGGTGGGCGATCGCCAACAATCGCCGCGAGGCCTGGTCAGGGTCAATACTGCACCGGCTCACGGACGGTTATGCATTACACCGCTACTCCCTGATTTCTTTCGCCAGTACCCCGACGTCACGGTCGAACTGTCGGTATCGGAGCGTCATGTCGACATGATTGGCGACGGTGTCGACCTGGCGGTTCGCCATGGGCGACTCGTAGACTCTTCGCTCACTGCCAGAAAGCTGTCCGAGACCGACTTCGTGCTGGTGGCGAGCCCCGCGTATCTGGCCGCGAGGGGCGTGCCGGCGCGGCTCGCGGATCTCGATCAGAACGCTTGCATCGTCTTTGCGAAGGGCCGTGAGCGATACCCCTGGGCGCTCAAGGTCGGGCGGGAGTCTGTTTCTTACGTTCCGCACGGCTCGCTGCTGACCGGTGATGCCGAGCACATCCGTGCGGCTGTGCTGAGCGGCCTTGGCATTGCTCAGGCTCCATACTGGCTGCTCGCGGAAGAGATCCGTAACGGGCAGGTCCAGGTCCTGTTGCCGGCGTTGCAGCCCGAGCGCGTGCCGATCCATCTTGTTTATCCGACTGGCCGGAGGGTACCGATGAGGGTGCGGGTGTTCATCGAGTATCTTGTGGAGGCCTTTGGGAGTTCCGGGGTTTGATACATCACTGAGACGAGTTCAGCTTGCGGGTTGGCGTGTCGGGGACTAAAGAAGATCGCCACGCTGTCGATAAACAACGTGCAGCGGCATTTTGGAGCATCCGGTCCGGATAGACAGCCTCGATCCGGCGAGTGGTCGCTTCCCCTGCACGCCATGTAGCAAAAGATCGATAACGCAAGATTCGAAAACGCACAACCTACGGGAAAAATCGAAGTGAGAAACAGGTATGCAGTATGGCTCGCGCTAGGCTTGGTGATTGTCCTCAATGGCACCGCAAACGCTCAGATGAATCCCTTGCCGAATCTTGGATTCAAGCTCGGCGACGACATCCCTTCGGTCCAAACCGCATTGAATACGCAAATGCAGGTCGAACCGGAAATCCGCAATCCGGCATTGCCCAGTTTTGTCGCCGATCCGAACAAGGGCAAGACAGATCTGCACCTCCGAACGCGTGGCATCTGGGTATTCTTCAATCCGGCGGGCCATGTTGAGACGATACGGCTTGATGCTCCTTACACGGGAAGCGTACTCGGCATCAAGATCGGGGATAGCCTGAGTAAAATAACTTCGACCCTTGGCAAACCAGTGAAGAAGCCGCCGCTTGTAATGCCCGGGACACAAGCCTTGATATACGTTCTTGACGACGCAGCGTATGTTCGATTTGACGTCAACGACGACGGCGTTCAGACGATACTCATCATTCGTTGATATAGCTACGGCACGAACGACGGTTGACTATCCGGGGCGGACGCCTCTGCGCCTGGCTCCTCGCCCAAGCAGAGAACTTTCCATCCTCATCCCTTGACCAACCCTCCATCGACCACCAGGTTCTGCCCCGTCACCGCGCGCGCCCATGGCGAGAGGAAGAACAGCACTGCGTCGGCGAACTCGGCAGGCGTCGTGACCCGGCGCAGCGGCGTGAATCCCGCGACCATGTCGAACACGGCTTCGGGCGTCGCGCTGCTGGCGTCGGTGGTGCGCAGCAGGCCGCCAGACACCATGTTCACCGTGATGCCATCCGGTCCGAGATCGTTCGATGCGGTTCTCGTCAGCGCGAGCAACGCCGCTTTTGCCGCCGTGTAATCGTGATACGGCACAACAGGATTCTGGAACAGATTGGTCCCGACATTGACGATACGGCCAAAGCCAGCGGCGCGCATCGCAGGCAACGCGGCCTGAATCGTGTTCAGCGCGCCCCTGAGCGCGCCATCGATCTGCTGCTGAAAGCGCGCCCATTCAATGTCGCCGATCTTTGGACGCGCGTCGCCATCGAAGCTGAAATTCGCGAGCGCGTTATTCACCACGGCATGCACCGGGCGGCCCGTTTTCGCGTGAGCCTCGTCGAAGAGACGCGCGACCGACGCCTTGTCGGTGATATCGGCCTGGATTGCCACCACGCGCGGCCCGAGACGCTCCGCGAGCAGTTTCGCCTGAACTTCGCTACGACGATAGTTGATCACGACGCCGGCGCCCTCGCGCGCGAGCGCTTCGGTGATCGCCGCACCGAGCCCGCGTGCGCCACCGGTCACGAGTACGTTCTGTTCAGGCAGTAGCATCGATTTCTCCAAAGTTCGTTTGGGACTGGATTGGAGCATTATGCCGGAGGGTCTGGTCGTGCCGTCGGAGCGTCTTGTCGTCGCGCGGTTCGGCTATTCGCAACCGGCCAGATTCGGTAGCGGCGATGATCTCGCGCTGATCGACGCCCCCATTCGCTCAACGCGTGACATCAATCATTAGATGGATTGATCTGTCCTCCGTACTATTTCGCGATTAATATGACGCCTTTCGCCGGCAGCCATGTATTGACCGGCCGTCCCCTATGAGAACGACCGACCATGCCACACGAGACATCAAAATCACCGCATAGCGAGCAGCCGGCAGAGCATCATGCGGCGCCGCCGCATCGGCGGATCGTTCTAGATGACCGGCACCACGTGACAACGCACGGACTTAGGACTTACTTCTGGCATGACATCTATCACATCGCGCTAACCGCCAAGTGGCCGGTCTTCTTCGGTGTCGTCGCGTTGCTGTTCCTTGTGCTCAACCTGGGTTTCGCGCTGTTATTCCAGATGGGGCAGCACGCGATCGCGAATCAGGCGCCCGCCGGTTTGCTCGGCGCGTTCTTCTTCAGCGTCGAAACGCTCGCGACGGTGGGCTATGGCGACATGCATCCGGCGACGCTGTACGGTCATGCGATTGCGACGGGCGAGATCTTCGTGGGCATGTCGGGCATCGCGCTGACGACCGGCATGATCTTCGCGCGGTTCTCGCGGCCTCGCGCGCGCATTCTGTTCGCGAACAATGCTGTGGTTCGTCCTATCGATGGCCGTCTGACGCTGATGGTTCGCGCCGCGAATGCGCGGCAGAACGTCATTGTCGAGGCTAAGGCGCGGATGCGCGTGATACGTTCGGAGACTACCCCTGAAGGCTTTTTCTCGCGCAAGGTGCACGACCTGCCGCTCATCCGCGACCAGCATCCGGCATTTCTGCTGAGCTGGAGCCTGATGCATGTGATCGATGAAAACAGTCCGCTCCACGGAGAGACGCTCGAGTCGCTCGAAGCAAGCAACGCCGAATTGATGCTGATGGTGGAAGGTCTCGACGAAACCACCATGCAGCCCATGCAGGCGCGCCGCAGTTGGCCGCCTGAGTCAATTTTATACGGCCATCGATACGTCGATTTGCTCTCGGTGCAGAACGGCGAAACGCATATCGACTACGCGAAGTTCAACGAAGTCGTGCCGCTTTGAAGCGGCTCAGGCAAGTCGCGTAGCCGAGCGTCCGACGAACAGATAATGCAGCAAGGCGAGAAGCGGAAACACGCTGGCGACGCTCGCAATCAAGGTCCAGCCGCCGCGCTCGAACAACGTGCTCGCAACCGCCGATCCGCATGCACCGCCTATGAAAATGCTCGTCATATAAAGCGCATTCAAACGATTACGGCTTGCGGCATGAAGTCCATAAATCTCGCGCTGGCCGATCACCATGTTCATCTGCACGGCAAAGTCAAGCACGACTCCCGTCACCACGAGGCCGGCCACGCCCCACGCGGGATGGATGAGCAACGGCATGAACGACAACGCGGCGAGGATCAAGGCAATCAGGGTGCCGAGCCGGGAATGACCGGCATCGGCGAGCCGCCCTGCAAGTGGCGCCGACGTCGCGCCCATTGCGCCGACCAGCGCAAACAGCGCGACGCCGTTCTGCGTCAGCCCGTGATGGCGGATCAGCTCGACGGGCACGGCGGTCCAGAACAAGCTGAACGTGGCGAACATCAGCCCTTGATACAACGCACGATGCCGGAGGATCGGCATGGTCGCGACGAGCGTGCCGAGCGAGCGGATCAGTTGCACATAGGTGGCCTTGTGATCGGGCTGGCGCGACGGAATGGTGAACGCAAGAAACGCTGTCACGATTGCCATGAGCACGGCGGCAGAACCGAACACCACGCGCCACCCGAAGTGACCCGCCACGAAACTCGATATGGGCCGCGACAGCATGATACCCAGCAGCAGGCCGCCCATGATCGTGCCGACGACCCGTCCGCGTGTTTCATCGGGCGCAAGGTGCGCGGCGAGCGGGATCAGGATCTGCACCGCGACCGAGCTGAAGCCGACGAGCAGCGAGATGGCAAGGAACGCGTGTGGCTGATGAACGAGCGCGGCCGCCGCGAGGCTGGCGATGGAAACCAGCGCCGTCGCGATCATCAGTTTGCGGTTTTCCAGCAGATCGCCGAGCGGCACGAGGAAGAATAACCCGAGCGCATAACCAATTTGCGTGAGCGAGACGATCAGGCTCGCCGCGCCGCTCGACAAGTGAACATCCGGCCCGATCATTTCGATGATCGGCTGCGCATAGTACAGGTTGGCGACAATGGCGCCGCAGCAGAAAGCGAACAACGCGATCAGGCCGCTGGTCATCTTGACCTGGGCTGGACCCGTGGCGGCCGACGGGGAATTCGGGGACATGCATGCTCCACAGATTGAATGACGGAATACTCGTGTTCGACGCGTACTGACAGCGGACTGCGGGAATTTGGCGAACGCAGATTGCGGCTGCGCCATCGCACTGCGCAAATGAAAGGCACGCGAACAAATGAAAAAACGTACGAATGGCCAAGGACGTCCGGATGCGGCACGATACCACCAGCAGCACGAGCCCGCTTGCGGACCAGCAGGCGCAATCCCGGTGTACAGGCTACCGGAGAGCCGCATTCAGAGCCGCATTCGGGCGTTTCATCCTGCCCTGAAACAAGCCCCGCGCGATGGCGATAAACTGGTGCGCCGTCACACTTTACCGATCAAAGGAGCTGACCATATGTATATCGCCATGAACCGTTTCAAAGTGGCCCTCGGGTCCGAGACCGCGTTCGAGGATCTCTGGACTAGCCGGGACACGCATCTCAAGGAGGTGCCGGGTTTTGTGGAATTCCACCTTTTGAAAGGTCCTCAAAAGGAGGATCACGTACTCTATTCCAGCCATACGATCTGGTCGAACTACGACGTTTTCGAAGGATGGACCAAAAGCGATGCGTTTCGCGCGGCACACCGGAATGCCGGCAATGAAACGCGCTCGCTCTATCTGGGGCATCCGGAGTTCGAAGGTTTTGAAGTGATCCAGACGGTCAAATAGACGCATCAGCGTCAGCAATCGCGAGGTGACAGGAGACATGTGCGCTTTAGACAGGCGGACCTGGCTTAAAGGAGCGCTGGCCGCGCCGCTTGTTGGCGGCGTGCCGGTGAGGGCGGCAATGGCGGCAGTATTGGACGGGCCGACCATGCGGCGCGTGCGGCCGGATGAGCCCGGCTGGCCATCGAAGCAACAATGGGATGCACTCAACAACGCGGTCGGCGGCCATCTTCTCAAGGTCGAATCGCCGTTTGCCGCGTGCGCCCAATCGCCCGCGAGCACTGCATGCGCCGATATCTTCGGCCAGCTCAAGAACCCGTACTTCATAAGCGATTCCGCCGCGCTCACGCAAACATCCGGCTACCTCGACGCATGGACATCGTCGCCAAGCGTCTATGCGCTCAACGCAACCAGCGCACGCGATGTAGCCCGAGCGGTGAACTTCGCGCGCAGGCATCGGCTGCGGCTGGTCATGAAAGGCGGCGGTCACAGTTATCAAGGGACATCGAACGCGGCCGACTCGCTGTTGATCTGGACGCACGCCATGCACGAGGTCACGCTGCATGATGCGTTTGTTGGCGAGGGTTGCGAGGGACGTCAGCCTTCGCAACCGGCTGTGACCGTGGAGGCGGGCGCGCTCTGGAGTCATGTCTACGATGCTGTCACCACCCGCGCCGGCCGCTATGTGCAAGGCGGCGGATGCATTACTGTCGGCGTTGCGGGACTCGTTCAGGGCGGCGGCTTCGGCAACTTCTCGAAGCGGTTCGGCACGGCGGCGGCCTCGTTGCTGCAAGCGGAAGTCGTCACCGCCGACGGCGCCGTGCGGATCGCAAACCCGTGCTCCAATGCGGATCTTTTCTGGGGCCTGAAAGGTGGCGGAGGCGGGAGCCTCGGCGTGATAACGCGCCTCACACTCAAGACGCACGACCTTCCCGAGCAGTTCGGCGCGGTGTTTGGCGCGGTCAAAGCTTCATCCGACGCCGCGTTCAAGCGCTTGACCAGTGAGTTCATGCGCTTTTATGCAAGCAGGCTCTTCAATCCGCATTGGGGTGAGACGGTGAGCTTTCGCGGCAATAACACTCTGAATATATCGATGGTGTTCCAGGGTTTGAACGAGGATCAGGCCGCCGGCGTCTGGCAACCGTTCTTCGACTGGATCGCAAAGTCGCCGAGCGACTTCTACATGCCGAAGGCGGCGAAGATCATCGCAGTTCCCGCGCAGCGTTTCTGGGACCCGGCCTTCATGGAAGCATTTGCGCCGGGCGTGATGGCCGCGGACAACCGGACGGGCGCGTCGCCCGGCAACGTCTTCTGGAGCGCCGACGCGGCGGAAGCGGGGCAGTTTCTCTACGGGTATCACTCGACGTGGCTGCCTGCATCGTTGTTGGACGAGGGCGAGCGGGCGCGTTGTGTGAATGCGTTGTTTGCCAGCACGCGGGACTGGGGCGTGACGCTGCATTTCAACAAGGGACTCGCGGGGGCATCGGACGATGCGCGAACGGCCACCCGCGATACCGCCATGAACCCCGCCGTGCTCGATGCCTTCGCGCTTGCAATCATCTCTGGCGAAGGGCCGCCGGCATTGCCCGGTATCGCTGGACATGAACCTGATATCCGCGTTGCCCGCCATGCTGCCAGCCGCATCGCGAAAGCGACGGCGACACTGCGAACCGTGGTGCCGCGTGCGGGCTCGTATGTATCGGAGAGTGATTTCTTCGAGCGCGACTGGCAAGACGCATTCTGGGGCGTGCACTATCCGAGGCTGCTGGCGATCAAGCGGCGATACGATCCGGACGGTCTATTCTTCGTGCATCACGGCGTGAATTCAGAAGAATGGAGCGACGACGGCTTCACGCGGCTGCGGGCGTAGTTGCGTATTCGCCTGCGTAGTCGTTTGCATGAGCGCTTGCATCTTCACTGGCAGATTCGACCGGATACCCATTCACGCCCTCAACTGACTCGGCTGCGAGCAGATCGAGCACGACCAGCATCACCGGCTGATTCTCTTCGTTGATCGGGATGCCGACAATGTCGCTCAACCAGCAGCCGATCTTCGTTGCAGCGAAATCCGCGGGACGCGCCGTTTTCCGCAACGCCACGCCCAGTTTCACTGCACGATAGTGATACGACGGCACCTTGTGCTCGGCCGCGATTCGCGAGAGCCCACCCTTGCGGCCCGAATCGCGGCCGAGCGTCCCCGCGAGCACCACACGCTCGTGTCGGTCAAGCGCGCTTATGAAGCAGCGCGCCATGCGCCGCACCCGGGATTCATCGAGTCCGTATTGCAGGAGCACCGACCTGACGGGATCTTCTATAGCCTGAGCATGTTCATCGACTTGCTGATCGATGCCGCTCACTTCCATCGATACATTGCGCTGATGGCTCGCGCTGCGCAGGCAATCGATCAGATAGCGTCTGAAATAGGCGCAAATGGCATAGTTGTTCGATGGCGCGCTTTCAGCGCAGGACTTCGCCGTGGAGTGACCCGGTTCCAGACGCAGCACCTTGGCGTAAATGAACTGCGCGACGAGCTCTTCCTTGTCTTCGCGAAGTGACTGGAGTTCGAGCGGGTGGTAAGCGCGCAACGCGCCGCGCACCAAATGGTACATCGACACCATTTCGTCATGCGACAGATGGGTGCGGCGGCGCCAGAGATCCGGAAGTATTGCGGTGTCAAGGTTCGCGATACGCGCGTGCGCGGTCATGGTGTCCATGTTGCTCTCCCTCGTATGTTTTATTGGATGTCGAGCGAAGTATGGTGACTGGATGCGAGTTGCGCCATATGGCTAAAGTAATAGCCGTCGGGTAAACTTGTGTAAGGTCTTAAGGCGGCTCGACGCCCCCACCGTTATGTCCAGTGTCGTTTTAGCAAGTCGTTCCCACGTGCGTCAGCCAGGCGCGCATCTTGTAAAAAAGGGGCTGACAGGATGCAGAACGATCCAATGCGGCGGGAAATAGACAAAGACCTCGCCAAGGTTCTTTATGCTCAGGACCCCATTGCATTCTTTACGCACTGGTTAGCCATTGCGGCTTTAAGCGCAGTTTATTTCGGTTCAATTGCGCATCGAGGCCTGTTCACCGCTTGGATTGTCTTTTACAGCATCGCTAATTTTGGCGGAATAGCACTGTGGGCGTGGAACCGTCATTGGCCGGCGACATTCGCGCCACGCAAGTGGATCAACCTTCACGCGCTGCGAAGTATTGTGCTGTATAGCGCGCCCGGCTTGTCGATCTGGTTCGCGTTCCACAGCCAGCAAGCCGATCTTCCCGTCCTCCATACCGTGCTGCTGGTGACGCTGGCGGCGGGTGTTTTCATGTCGAGCGGCTTCGACCTCTTCAATTTTTCCAGCGCGATTCCGTTGCTCCTGATGCCCGCGGTGGTGCTGAACTTCACCTCGCCCACGCGCGACCGCATCGTAATTGGCTCGGTGCTCGTGGTGTTTTTCATCGCGATGAACTTCTACGCCGCGCGCTACCGGACACTCTTCCGGCGGGTCGTGGAGGCGCGGGTGAACCAGCAGCGGCTGGCTGAATCGCTCGCCATCCAGCAGCGGGTGACGGAAGAGGCGAGCCGCGCGAGGACGCGTTTTTTCGCAGCCGCCAGTCACGATCTGCGCCAGCCGTTGCATGCGATCGGCTTGCTTGCCGAATCGTTGAGGGACACGTTGGCCTCCGGTGCTCAACGCAGCGAAACGGCCGACGGCATCATTTCAAATGTCGAAGCACTGAACGGGCTCTTTAATCAGGTGCTCGATCTGGCGCGCCTTGAAAGCGGTGTCACGCAGGTGATCCCGCTGCACTTTCGCCTCGCGGAGATTTTCACTCGTATCGATAACCAATACCGTCCGCTCGCCGCCGCCAAGGGTCTCGCATTGCGCATCGCGCCGACGGATGCGGTCGCCTTCTCTGACCCTGTATTGCTCGAGCGCGTGCTGGGCAACCTGATATCGAACGCGATTCGATACACCGAGCGCGGCGCGATATGGATGGGATATCGAAGTGGACGGATCGAGGTACGTGATTCGGGGATTGGCATTGCGCCGGAAGAACACGAACTCGTGTTCGAAGAGTTTTATCAGGCGAGGCTGCCTGATGAAAAACCGCGGCAGGGACACGGGCTCGGCTTGCCTACTGTCAGACGATTGGTGAAACTGCTTGGCGGCGATGTCACGTTGCGCTCCTCACCGGGACGCGGCACGACAGTCGGCGTGCCGGTCAAGCGCGGCGACCCGGACCTGATCACGATCACCGCAAGGCTCAGTGATGTGGCGTTGACCGGGCCAACGGCTGCGGGAAGGCGGATTCTTTGCATCGACGATGATCCCGCCATTCTTGCCGCACTCGAACGCCTGCTTGGCCGCTGGGGTTGCACCGTGCGAAGCGTGCGGGACGAGCGCGCTGCGGTGCAAGCCGTTGAAGACGATTTCGTTCCCGATGCGCTGCTTTGCGATTACCAGCTCGGCAATCACCGAACCGGCGCGCAGGCTGTTCGCGCGGTGCGGCAGGCGTTGTGGGAGCGGGGCGATGGCGACATCGTCACGCTGATGATCACGGGCGACATGGCGTCGTCCGAGCTCAGCACGCTCGCCGCGCAAGGGATTCCCGTGCTGCACAAGCCGGTGACGCCGGCCCGCTTGCGCCGCACGCTCGACGCCCTCTGGCAGCAGGGCGAACGCAACGCGGCGCTGGAGCGCCAGCCGCCGGCATCGTAATCAGAGCGTACGGCCGGTTTCAAGCCAGCCGCCAATCAGTGCGATCGCCGCTGACCGGTTGTGCACGCATAGCGCCCGGAACATGACCGACAGATGCACCTTGACGGTTCCCTCGGCGACACCGAGTTCCCGCGCGATCATCTTGTTGGTCCAGCCGCGGTACACGAGCCGCATGATTTCCTGCTGGCGTGGCGACAGGTTTTCCATCAGATGCCGATGATGCGGCTGGATACCGACCGGCAACGCCTCCACGACAGCCGCCCCGGAACGTTCGGCAACGGGCGCAGGGGCCTGCCCGGGTCCGAGCAGACTCAGCGCTTCAATGGGAACGTAGGCGCCGCCGAGAAGCACGAGCTCGATTGCCTTGAGCATCACGCTTGCGGGTTCGCGTTTCGGCACGAAACCGAGTGCGCCGGCAGCAAGCACCGCACGCATTTCGTCGGCTGACTCCTCCGCCGACAACACCACCAGCGGCAGTGCCGGATTCGCCTTCAGCAGCGTTTGCAGCGACGCTGCACCTTCCATGCCGGCCATGTGCAGGTCGACTATCGCGAGGTCGTGGTTCGCTTCCGGCCTCGCAGCGGCAGCGAGCGTTTCCCAGCTATCGGCTTCGTCGAACTGGGCGTCGGGGTCGAGCCCGCGCAGCAGCGATTTCACGCCTTGCCGGATCAGTTCGTGGTCATCGGCCACCAGAAACCTCATGGCATCTCCATGTCGCGGGCCTGCTTTGTCGAGTGGCTTGGATGCGGTCTGACTGAAGCGGTCGTATTGGCGATTATGTGGCTTGAATTCGTTATGGCAACAGGATTATTTATGCGAAGTATCCACGTGCGCTACTTAAACGAACGAACGCCGGTTTTTTTTGAACCCGCGCGTCAGGCTTCAAAGCACGGCAAGCCACCCGCCATCGACGTAGATGATCTGCCCGTTCACATAACTCGACGCCGCCGACGACAGGAACACCGCCGTGCCGACAAGTTCCTCCGGCGTGCCCCAGCGCTGAGACGGGTTGCTGCTTTTCACCCATGCATCGAAGGTGGGATTCTCGACCAGCGGCTTGTTCATGTCGGTGAGGATGTACCCCGGGCCAATCGCGTTCGCCTGGATATTCGATGCCGCCCATTCCGCGCTCATCGCGCGCGTCAGCATCTTGATGCCACCCTTCGCGGCGGTGTAGGCGCCCACGGTCGCGCGCGCGCCTTCGCTCGTGAGCGATCCGATGTTCACGATCTTGCCGCCATTCCCGCGCGCGATCATGCGCTTCGCCGCTTCCTTGGACACGATGAACGCGCTCGTGAGGTTGGTGTCGATCACGCGTTGCCAGTCGCCCAGCTCAAGCTCGATAAGCGGCTTTCGAAATTGAATGCCTGCATTGTTGATGACGATATCGATCTGCACGCCATGTTCGTCCCAGTGCGTGAACGCATCCTTGACGGCTTGTTCGTTCGTGACATCGAACGCACGGCCTTGCGCTTTCAAGCCGTTGCTCACGAGGCGCGAGACCGCTTCGTCGACGGTATCGGGTCTCGTTCCGTTGATGATCACCGCAGCGCCCGCATTCGCGAGTCCTTCAGCGAGCGCGAAGCCAATGCCACGCGCCGAACCGGTGACAAGCGCGGTGCGGTTACTCAGATCGAAAAGCTGTGTCATGCGTTTGTCCTCGTACCTGTTTTGTCATATCGGCTTTAAGTGAGCCGAAGCGCAGGAAAACATTGTAGTGGGATGGCGCTACGCGGCAGGCTGCGGGCATGCGGAGCGGGTGACCAATCTAACAGTGCGATTTTTGTTAATTTCGTATCAAAAAGTAGTGTTGCTACGTGAACAACGCATTTTCCAACCGGTAATGCGTGTATTGATATCGTAATTTTTACGCTTTGAGTAAGTAAATCGCCGCGCCGCAGCAAATTTATTGCGCTGAAACAAGTATTTGAATCACGTAAACCCTAGATTGTGATCCACCGTTCAGTCCTTTACATTGCGTCGTAATACTACGGTTCAAATTGTTGTTCACTACAACTTCGGCGACCGACGCAGACTGTCGAAAAGCAGAAATCGCCTGTATTGCCATGAGAGGAGACAAACCATGGATGATGATTCAAAGGCCTTCGCATCAGAGTCAGCTTCACAATCTGCTTCAAAACCGGTGTCCCGCCGCAAGTTTCTGGTCGACATGGCCGCGACCGCAGGCGCGCTTTCCCTTTCGCCACTGGCGCTCGCGCAGCAAAAGCCGCTCGTGCCTTTCAGCAACAAGAGCCTCGATTACTACTTCTTCGCGACGCAACAGGAGGCGGTAAAGCGCGCGGTCGAGGCGAAGGGCTGGACGTTCCAGGCGGTCAACGCAAACTTCAGCACCACGACCCAGCTCGAGCAATGGCAGAGCCTGTTGCTGAAGAACCCGGCTGCGATCATCGCGGACCCGATCGACAGCCAGGCTATCGCGAGCGTGATCAAGAAGTACAACATGAAGAAGATTCCGGTCGGCATCATCGATACCCCCGCGCTCGCCGGCGATGTATCGATCACCGTCGACTTCGACAATTACGCCGGCGGCGTGATGGCGGCCGAAGCCATCGTCGCGGCGCTCAAGAAGAAGAACGGTTCGACCAAGGGCACGGTGCTCAACTGCTACGGCGCGCTGCAATCGGTGGCATGGCGTCTTCGCAAGGAAGGGCTCGAGGCGACCTTCAAGAAGTATCCGGACATCAAGCTGATCAGCCGCCCGACTGAAGGGCTGCTCAAGAACATGCTGTCAGTGACGCTCGCCACGCTCTCGGAATATCCTGATCTCGACGCCGTGCATGCGCCCAGCGATTCACCCGCGCGCGGCATTGTGACCGCGCTGCAGCAAAAGGGTAAGTGGAAGAAAGTCGGCGAGCAGGGCCACGTGATTTTCGTGAATATCGACGGTGAACCGGCTGCGCTCCAGTGGATCGGCGACGGTTACATGGACGCGGTCGTATCGCAGGATCCGATCGCCTATGCGCAGATCACGGTCGAGATGCTCGACAAGTATTCATTGAAGGGCCAACCCGTGCCGCTCGGGCCATATCAGAACAGCCAGTACTTCTGGGAGAAGGCGGAAATCACGAAGTCCGTGACAGGTCCGAGCCTCGTGATCCAGCCCTTCGTAGTCGATGGCAACTCGGTCAAGGACAAGCGCCAGTGGGGCAACATCGCTTACAACGAATGGGGCCTGCGCTACAGCTAGGCCGCCGCTTGGCGCACGTTGAGTCTTCCGGTCCGCGTCACGGCGCGGACCGGTAACAGCAACCGGATGGTCGGACATGGCAGATACCAGCAGCACGGAATATATTCTCAGGACCCGCGATATCGTCAAGCGCTACAAGGCGGTCGTCGCGCTCGATCACGTGTCGGTCAACATCCGGCGCGGCACGATTCACGGCCTGCTCGGCGAAAACGGCGCGGGGAAGTCCACGCTTGTCGGGCTGATTTCAGGCTTGATATCGCCGACGGAAGGCAGCATCGAATTTGCGGGTGAAGAGGTGCAGGGCTTTGACGTCAAGCAGATGGAAGCGCGCGGCGTGTTCCTCGTCACGCAGGAGCCGATGATCGTCGAGTCCATGTCGGTCGCCGACAACCTCATGCTTGGCCACTGGCCCGTGAAGCGCGGTTTCACGAAGACCGTCGATCAGCGCGCGCTGATGGCGAACGCGGTCAAGGCGCTGGAAGGCACGGGGCTCGACCCGCGCATGTCGGCGCGCGAACTCTCGGCAGTCGCCAAGCGCAAGCTGAACATCCTTCGTGCTCTGTACAGCGGCGGCAAGCTGCTGATCCTCGATGAACCGACCGCCGCGCTCACGCTCGCGGACCGCGATCATCTGTTCGGTTTCATGCAAAGCCTCAAGGCGCAGGGCGTGAGCTTTGTGTTCATCTCGCACTACAACGAAGAGATCCTGAGCATCTGCGACGGCGTGACCGTGCTGCGCAACGGGCGGCTTGCTGGAGAGATGGACAATCTTGACGGGATCGATTCGGATGCGTTGTCGGAGCTGGTAATCGGCCGCGATGTGCCGTTGTTCCACCGGGCGCACGGCGAAGGTGATGACGAACGTCATATTCAAGGCGAAGCCGCGTGGCAGGTCAGCGGACTTCAGGCACGCAACATCAATATAGAGTCATTCAGCATCAAGCCTGGGGAGATCGTGGGGTTTGCGGGCTTGCCGGGTTCAGGGGCGAAGGAGTTTGGCCTCGCGCTGTTCGGGCTCAATCGCGCGAGCCGCGGCCGCATCAGACATGGCAATCGGGAGATGGATTTCCCCGATCATCCGCAAGCGGCGTTCGCGAACGGCATTGCGTATCTGTCCGACGACCGGCATCGCGATGGACTCGTCGGCCTGCAAAGCATCGCGCAGAACATCACCATGTCGAGTCTTGCGAAAGTTTCCAAGGCTGGCGTCATAGATGCCCCCGCCGAGCGCTCCGTGGTCAAGCGCTACTTCGAACACCTCAGGGTCAAGGCGGCGACGCCAAAGGTGCTGCTCGGCACATTGAGCGGCGGCAACCAGCAGAAGGTGTGTCTGGGCCGCGTGCTCGCCACGGAACCCAAACTGCTGATCCTCGACGAACCCACGCGCGGCATTGACGTAGGCGTGAAGGAAGAGGTTCATCGCATCATCGATGCCCTTACGCGCGAGGGCCTGAGCGTGATCGTGATAACGAGCGACCTGGACGAAATGGTGCGGATGGTCGATCGCGTCTGCGTGTTCGTGGATGGCGAGGTGAGCCAGGAATACACCGGCGCGGACATCGATAAAGACTCCATCCTGCAGTCGGCATTCGGCGCCGCCAGCAGCGCACTTACACACTAAAACTCAGGAGACGGATCATGCAACCCAGGAGCAATATCTCCGCGAGCGTTCCGCCGGCGGCGCCCCCCGCCACGGCAAAGCGGCCCGCAAAACACAGCGTGCAATGGCTGTTCCAGAACGTGGTGTGGCTGTGGCTTGCCGCGCTCGTGATTGTGTTCGGCGTGCTCAATCCGTTCTTCTTCACGGTCTCGAACCTGCAGAACGTGCTGGTGCAGGCGACCGTGCTCGGCCTTCTTGCGCTGGCGGTATCGCTGCCGCTGATGGTCGCCGAGATCGACCTGTCGATAGCGAGCAATATGGGATTTTCAGCGGCAATCGGCGCGATCATCAGCACGCGGCTCGGCATGTCGCCGGCGATCGGCGTCCCGCTCGGCATTGCGGCGGCGACGGCGATCGGCTTCTTCAATGGCCTGTGTGTCACGCGCTTGCGGATGGTCTCGCTGATCCAGACGCTCGCCGTGATGATCGTGCTGCAAGGCTCGCTCTTGGCGGTCACGCAAGGCAATACCATCTCGGACATGCCCAACAGCTTTATCTGGATCGGGCAGTACACCATTGGCAACTGGCCGGTGATGCCGGTTGTGTTTCTCGTCGCGCTGATCGGCATGGGCTTCCTGTTGCGCAAGACCGTGCTCGGCCGAAGCCTTTATGCGACCGGCGGGAATGCGCTCGCGGCAAACTCGGCCGGTATCCGCGTGAACCGGGTGAAGGTCATCGCGTTCACGTTGTCGGGATTTCTTTCCGGCGTCGCGGGTTACTTGCTGGCTGCGTGGCAAATGGCGATCACGTCCGATCAGGGCGAAGGATTCCTGCTCTATGCAATCGCGGCGCCGATCATCGGCGGGGTCAGCGTGTTCGGCGGACGCGGCGGCGCAGCGGGGATTCTTGGCGGCGTCTTGCTGCTGACGGTGATCCACGTCGGGCTTGCGATCACGTCGGTGCCGTCGTTTTATGTGCAGATGATCGGCGGCGTGCTGATCTTTATCGCCGTGGCGGTCGATGCCATTCGCGTGAACTTCGTCGCGCAATGAGCCGGCTCAAAGTACTTTTCAGGCATTCAAAGACATGACCGATCCAAGACAGTGCGAGATGTATATCGACGGCCGCTTCGGCAATGGCGGCGAGACCGAATGGCTCGACGTGATGAACCCGGGTACGGAACAGATCATTGCCCGCGCCCCGGACGCGCGTGCTCCGGTCGTCGATGCAGCCGTGGCCGCAGCCAAAGAAGCATGGCAAACATGGCGATGGACCAACCCGTTCGAGCGCTCGCAGTTGCTGCATGCCATCGGCGATAAAGTCACGCTGGCCGAGCGCCTTATCGCCACTGCGATTACCGAAGAGATGGGCAAGCCGCTCGGCGAGGCGCGCGGCGAAGCGAAGAAACTCGCGAAGGCGTTTCACTACTACGCGGAAGAAGCGGTACGCGTCTTCGGCAGCACGATTCCGAACGAAGACGACGGCTTCATCAGCATCGTAGAGAAGGAACCCGTGGGCGTGGTCGGGGCGATCGCGCCGTGGAATTATCCGGTCGAGCTGATCGGATGGAAACTCGCAGCGGCACTGGCGGCGGGGTGCACGATTGTCGTGAAACCGTCGGAATACACACCGTCGAGCGCGCAGGAATTGTTTCGATGCCTGGACGAGGCGGGTCTGCCGCCGGGCGTGGCGAACCTTGTCATGGGCGCCCGCGAGACGGGGCGTTTGCTAGTCGGCCATCCTGACATCGATAAAGTCGCGTTCACCGGTTCGCAAGCTGCAGGAGAAGACATCTACCGGACGGTGCGTGGGATCACGCCGCTTTCGCTGGAACTGGGCGGGAGCTGTCCGCTGATCGTGACGGGGAACGCTGATATAGAACGTGCGGTTGCGGGCACCTTGCGCCGCGCGTTTCGCAACGCCGGGCAGATCTGCATTTCGATCAATCGTGCGTACGTGCATGAGTCGGTCTACGGACGCTTTGTCGATCAACTGGCGTCGGGCGCACGCAGCCTCGTGGTCGCAGACGGGCTCCTGCGTGAGAACGCCGATGTCGGTCCCATGACAACCCGCGCAGGCGTGGCCAAGGTCGAACGTCACGTCGCCGATGCGCGCGAGCATGGTGCGCAAATTCTCTGTGGCGGCGGACGTCCCGATGGCGCAACGCGCGGTTTGTACTACGCGCCCACGGTCATTGCCGACTGCACGCCCGGGATGCTCGTGATGCACGAGGAAACGTTCGGGCCGGTGATCGGCGTGGCGCAGTATCGTTCGCTCGATGACGCCATTGCCGAGGCCAACGGTACGCCGTCGGGTCTTGCGGCCTACGCATACACGGAAAACATCAAGGAAAGTTTCACGCTGAGCAAGCGGCTCGACTTCGGCAACGTATCGATCAATCATGTCGATGCCGGCATCATGAACGCGCCTTACGGTGGCCGCAAGCAAAGCGGCACAGGCTACGAACACGGCCACGAAGGCATGGAAAGCTACTTGCATCTCAAGCACGTGCGGCTTCGGCACGGCGCATGACGGGGACGTCGATGGAACGCTATCTTCTCGGTATCGATATCGGCACCTCGGCGTGCAAGGTGATCGCAGTCGACAGCCGCGGGCAGGTGGCCGCGAAAGCGGTCGGCGATTACCCGGTAATGAGCCTGCGGCCCGGCTGGGCCGAGCAGGACCCCGAGTACTGGTGGCGCGCGGCGGACAAGGCCGTGACGGAAGTGCTCGCGCGCTTGCCTGACCGGCGCGCGGTGCAAGGCATCGGGTTGAGCGGCCAGATGCACGGCCTGATCGCGCTCGACAAACACGACCACGTGCTGCGTCCCGCGATCCTCTGGTGCGACCAGCGCGCGGCGCCCCATTGCGACGAAATCACCGCGAAGGCGGGCGGCCTGCAGGGCTTGCTCGAGCTCGTACAGAACCGCATGCTGCCGGGTTTCACGGCGGGCAAGCTGCTATGGATGCGCGAGCACGAACCCGAGCTGTTCGCGCGCTTGCGTCGCATGTTGAACCCGAAGGATTACCTGCGCCTGCGGCTGACGGGCGAGCATGTAACGGATGTATCGGATGCATCGGGCACGGGACTTTTCGATGTCCGCAACCGCAGGTGGTCCCGGCCGCTGATGCGTTTGCTCGACTTGCCGGAAAGCATCTTGCCTGAGGTCGTGGAGTCATCGGACAGGACCGGTGTCTTGTTGCCCGACCTTGCCGCGCGATGGGGCTTGCCGCCCGCGACGCCGGTCTTCGGCGGCGGCGGCGATTCGGTGATCCAGACCACGTCGATGGGCGTCATCGACAGCGGGCCGCTTGGCGTGACGCTCGGCACGGCAGGGATCGTCGCGGGCGGGATGCGCTCGTGCCCGGTCCCGACCGGCCAGTTGCAGATCTCGTGCGGCAACGCGCCGGGCCGATGGCATGTGATGGGCGTGACGTTAACTGCCGGCGGCGCGTTCGAATGGCTGAAACAGGCGCTGGCAAGCGTCTCGCCAGCAACCGGCGCATTGAGCTTCGAGCGCATGATATCGATGGCGCGTGAAGCGCCGGCCGGCTCCGGCGGCCTGTTGTTCCTGCCATACCTGCTCGGCGAGCGCTGCCCGCACGTCGCCGCTGACGGCCGCGCCGCCTGGATCGGTTTGACATCGATGCACGGCGGTCCGCACCTCGTGCGCAGCGTCATGGAAGGCGTGCTGCTGAACATCCGTACAATCGCTGCGCTGTGTGTATCGTCGGGACTGGCTTGCGATGAAATCCGCGCATCCGGTGGTGCGATGAGCGAGCCGTTCTGGTCGCAGCTTCTCGCCGACGTGCTGCAGCGCGAAGTGACGACCGTCACGGGCGCAGCCGAGGGCGGCGCATATGGCGCGGTGCTCGCGGCGGGCGTGGGCAGGGGCTGGTGGACAACGCTCGATGAAGCCGTCGCAACGCTCGAAGTGACGAGCCGCACGGCGCCGGATCGCGCGCTCGATCCGCTCTATGCGTCGCGCTTCAGCACGTTCCGCGGCCTCTACGACGCGCTGCAACCCGTCATGGCACAGATTGCGGCAGAGGCCGCCCCGACGAATAAAAATGTCCCCTTGCAACCGACTTCTCCGATCGAGGCAACATGACAACAACTGACGCCGCCATTTCTGCCGGCACGCGGGTCGCCGGGATCGTCTTCGATCTCGACGGCACGCTCGTCGATACCGCGCCGGACATCACGAGCGCCGTCAATCGCATGCTTGCGACGCGCGGCTTGCCGCCGCAAGAGGTTCACTTCGTCGAACAGTTCATTGGCGAAGGGTCGTATGGCCTGATCGACAAGCTTTATAAAGGGCTTGGGCTGACGCTCGACCAGGCGCGAGTCGCCGCTGATGTCGAGACCTATCTCACGCTCTACAAGCAGCATCCGGTCGAATATTCGACGGTGTACCAGGACGCGCTGCACGCCATTCCCGCGCTTCATGCAGCGGGTATTGTGCTCGGCGTGTGCACGAACAAGGCGCAATTCCTGGCCGAAGCCGTGCTGAAGCATTTCGATCTTGAACGCTACTTCACGTCGATCGTCGGCGGCGATACCTTGCCCGAACGCAAGCCGCACCCGCAGCATTTGCTGACCACGCTGGAGCGCATGAACGTTGCGCCGGATCGGGCGCTTTACATCGGCGATACGACCATCGACGCGCAATGCGCGCGCGATGCCAACGTGCGGTGTTTCATCGTCAACTGGGGAACCGGGCCGGCGGTGGACGTGCCTGCTTCGTCGAGGCTCGCCGCGTTTGTCGACCTGCTTGCCATCAGCGCCGCGTCCGCCGGCGCGATCGTCCGGGAACCCAATGAGAAATGACCTCTTGCGCCGGATCGCGCTTGAACGTCCCGAACTGACGGGCGCGAGTTCGCGCATAGCCGACGTGCTGCTGAGCTCGCCCGAAGCCGTGCTCAAGATGAGCATGGCGGAGTTGTCGCTGGCGGCGCAAACGAGTGACCCGACGGTCGTGCGTTTTTTTCGCAGGCTCGATTGCGCCGATTACCAGGACTTCAAGGTGCAGCTCGGCCAGGGGCTGATTCCGCAAGCGCCGTTCGAATACGAGTCGATCACTGACGCCGATACCCCTGAAAGCGTCTGCAGCAAGATCATCACGAACTCCCTGCATGCAATCCAGCGCTTCAACTCGGATGTGCAGGCAGCAGCTATCGATGAAGCGGCGAGCCGTCTTATCGATGCAAAGGGGATCTTTCTCTTCGGCCTCGGCATCTCCGAAACCATTGCGTTCGATGCCGAGCACAAGTTCTTTCGGCTGGGGCTTCATTGCCGCGTGGTGCTCGATTCGCAGAAGCAATTGCTGCTTGCGCCTACGTTGCGAAACGATGAAGTCGCCGTGTTCTTCTCGCATTCCGGATCGACCAAGGCGCTCGTGATGGCCGCGGGCATGGCGCGCCGCAACGGCGCCGTCACCATTGCCATTTGCGCGCCCGGATCGCGTCTTGCGCAGACCTGTGACCTCGCCATCGGCGTGCCTGCTTACGAGAACACCGAGCTCTACACGCCGCTCACCGCGCGCATCAACCATTTGCTGGTGGTCAACATGCTCGTTGCAATGCTCGGCCTGCGCCAGGGCCGCAAGCTACCCGATAACCTCGCGGCGCTCGACCCGTGGTTCACCGACAAATTCATGGATTGATTGATAAAGGAGACACATATGGGCACGCATATCGAACCGGGTTACGCAACGATGAAACCGGCATCGGCACAGGACGAAGCGAAACTGGCTTCGGGCATCAAGGCGATCGATCATTATCTGCGTCCGGGCATGAAGGTCGGGCTTGGCTCGGGCACGACATCGCACTGGTTCGTGCGGGCGCTGGCTGCGCGCGTCGAGCGGGGCTTCGAGGTCGTGGGCGTGCCAACATCGACTGCAACGCGTGAACTCGCGCTTGAACTCGGCGTGCCGTTGACGGATCTCGGCACGATCGATCAACTCGATGTCACCATTGACGGCGCCGATGAAATCGATCATCAGGGCAGCATGATCAAGGGCGGCGGCGCGTGCCTGCTGTGGGAGAAGATCGTGGCGGCGGCATCGAAGAAAATGGTCGCCGTCGTGGACGATAAAAAAGTCTTCGAGCGCCTCGGCCGCTTTCCATTGCCTATCGAAGTGATCCCGTTCGGATGGCAAAGCACGGAACGCCTGCTGCGCGAATTGTTCGTCAGCGCCGGTTTCGATAAAAGCGTGCGCATCACCACGCGCATGAAAAACGGCGAACGTCTCCTGACCGACAGCGGCAATCTGATCCTCGATTGCCACCTCGAAGCCATCGCCGATCCGATCTCGCTGGCGCCGCGCTTCAATGCCATTCCCGGCGTGGTCGAGAACGGTTTGTTCGTGGGTATCGCAAGCGAGATGATCGTCGGCCATGCCGATGGCAGCGCCGAAGTCGTCGTTATCCGGGCACTGCCATGACCTTGGCCACGGAAAACACGCTCGACGCATTCAAGCTCGACGGCAAGCTCTGCGTGGTGACGGGCGGCGCGCAGGGGATCGGCTTTGCGATCGCCAACGGTCTGCGCGATGCCGGCGCGCGTCTCGTGATCGCGGATCTGGACGCAGAACGTGGACAGGCCGCGGCGGATAAAGTCGGCGGCATGTTCGTGCAAATGGACGTGACGAACTCCGCTTCCGTCGACGACGCCTTCAACAAGGTCGTCGCCCGGTACGGCACGCTCGATGTACTGGTGAACAACGCGGGCATCGTGCGCAATACCTCCGCGCTCGATACCGATGACCATGCGTGGCGCACCGTCATGGCCGTCAACCTGGACGGGGTATTCTATTGCTGCCGCAGCGCCGCGCGGTTCATGACGGAAATGCGTGCGGGGAGTATCGTGAACGTGGCGAGCATGAGCGGGTCGATTGCAAACAAGCCGCAGCCCCAGGCGTCTTACAACGCATCGAAGGCAGGCGTGATTCATCTCACGCGTTCGCTCGCCGCCGAATGGGCGCCGTTTGGCGTGCGGGTCAATTCCATCTCGCCGGGGTATGTGGCGACCGAGCTGACCAAGCGCGGACTCGAAAACGAAGCGTGGCGCGATGCATGGATCGACGGCACACCGCTTGCGCGGCTCGCAAAGCCCGAGGAGATTGCGCCGGGCGTGATCTTCCTGGCATCGAATGCGAGCGCTTTCATGACAGGATCGGATCTCGTGATGGATGGCGGATATACGATCTGGTAGGCGTCAAAATCAATGGAGACAGAAATGGCGGCACAAGAAGCGGTTCACGCGCTGCGCGAGGCTTTGGGTTCGCAAGTGGTGCAATTGCCGGAGGAGTTCGGGGACCGGCGCGTGGTGGACTGGAGCGGACTGCCGGGCGGCGTGCCGCTTGCGGTGATCCGTCCGCGCGATACCGCCGAGGTCGCAAAAGCGCTGCATATCTGCTCGGAACATGGACAGCCGGTCGTGACGCAAGGCGGACTGACCGGGCTCGTGGGCGGCGCCAACGTGCAGGGCGGGGAAGTCGCGATCAGCCTCGACCGCATGAACAAGATCGTTGAAATCGATCCGGTTTCCAGCACGATGACCGTGGAGGCCGGCACGCCGCTGCAGGTCGTGCAGGAAGCCGCGACGGCTGCGGGGTTCTATTTTCCGCTGGATCTGGGCGCGCGGGGCAGTTGTTCCATCGGCGGGAATCTGGCGACGAACGCCGGTGGAAATCGCGTGATCAAGTACGGCATGATGCGCGATCAGGTTCTGGGGCTTGAAGCCGTGCTCGCAAGCGGCAAGGTGATCGGCGGCCTCAACAAGATGATCAAGGACAACAGCGGCTACGATTTGCGGCATCTGTTGATCGGCAGTGAAGGCACGCTTGCCATCATTACCCGTGCGGTTTTGAGACTGCGTCCGAAGCCGACTGCAACGGCCACGGCATGGTGCGGACTGCCGTCATACGAGGCCGTCACCACGCTGCTCTCGCGCGCTCAGGCCCGGCTGGCGCCGGGGGTATCGGCGTTCGAAGTCATGTGGAAGGGGTACTACGACGCGGTGCTCGCCAACCTCGACACACTGCGCGCGCCGCTCGATGAAGCGCATCCGTTCTATGTCCTGCTTGAGAGCGTCGGGACCGATCCGGTGCGCCACGCGGATGCCTTCGAAGAGTTCCTGGGCGAGATGCTGGAGGCGGGCGTGGTGAGCGACGCGGCGCTGGCATCGTCGGATTCGCAGGCTCTCGCGTTCTGGGCGATCCGCGATGCGCCGGGCGAATACCAGCGCTTCATTCCGAACCACGCGGCCTACGATGTCAGCTTTTCGATAGCGCAAGTCGGCGAGGCGGCGCAGCGTTGCGATGTGCGCTTGCGCGAACGCTGGCCTGACGCGATTGTGATGATCTACGGGCATCTCGGCGACGGCAACATCCATGTCGTGGTCGACGTGCCGGGCATGGGCAAGCACGATCACGATGAAATCGACGACGTCATCTACGATGTCACACGCGATCTCCAAGGATCGATATCGGCGGAACACGGGATCGGCACGAAGAAAAAACATTTCCTGCACTTCACGCGTTCGGACAACGATATCGAGTCGATGCGCGCGATCAAGTCTGCGCTGGATCCGCACGGACTGCTGAATCCGGGGAAGGTTTTTTAGGGTAGCTAGACGACGGGAATCCATCGGGCGAGTGGAAGTCCGCCGTGGCGGACTTCTGCTGCGCCATGGCGGCGGCCAATGCCTCTAAGCTCTTTCTTCAAGCGCCGTAACGAACGATACGCGTTCAAATTCACCGACGCCATGCGTCGATGCCCGCCATGCCGTTTGTAGGCGTCCAGTGCCGCGATCCGGTTGAGCGACTCAAAACGATGATGAGCCTCGCCGGCCATATATACGTCGTGCAGCCCGGGCGATAGCCACTTCAGCAACTCGAGCACCCGGTCATAGGCGATTTGTAAGCGCGTCAGTGCCTCTGCTGGATTTGCGGGCGCGAAGCGCTCCACCCGGATCTTTCGTTCAATCCGCGCGCGACCCTCGGTCATCAGAGGTCCCGCCTTCCAGACCGGTTCCAGGTGCGCAATCCGGTTTCGCAGATCTTTGCAAAAATCGATGCGCGCAAACAGCATGTCGCGGTTTTTCGGCCGGTTCCAGAAACCGACGGAATTGTTCCTATGGCCCGGCATGATTTCCGTGAGCATCTCTGCCCAGTCGAGCGGTCGATGCGCGCAATCGTGACTGATATCGAGCACGTGCGGCCAGAAGCCAAAACTTAATTTCGATACGACGTCGTCCGGCGAGGGTGCGGGTGAACGCGGGACCAATTGATAGACGCCACTCAATCGACGCCGTTCATGTGTAATTTTTCTTATCAAATCAGTGGACTTCGGATTGAGACGCAAGTGTGCGTACCAGTCGCGCGAGATAGTTCCGCCAACGCCATAACGCGCGCTCAACGCGGTATGGAATTGGTTGCGAAGCGCGACTTCGGTAAATCCAAGTGCGCGCGACAAGGCCGCCGAGATCGCGTCGTTCCAGCAATACAGGCCATAAGCGGCCCGGTCCTCGTCGACTCCAAAGAACGTGCGGTAGTTACTGAGGCGCGCCCGCGACAGTGCCTTCACTGCACTCACAACATGTATTTGCTTCAAACTACTCATCGCGGTATAGTTCCTATGTACGCGCTGGGAACAAGTCTTGTTGCGCTCTCGGTTACCCGACAGACCTCAGGATCCCAAGACGCCAAAGAGACAGAAGGCCGCCATGTGCGGCCTTTTGCCTTTTCCAGACTTGAACATCGCGTAGCGTTGCACATTCTTGTCCATATCCGTCGCATGATCGTGGCCGTCAGCTTCACCACGTCCCATACCGCTGGCTCATGGACGGCTTATCGAGTGTAGGAACTTTCCGCTGCAGGGACGAGTCGGCCGAACGGCTAACCTGCAAGTCCGAAAGCCCGCATGTCGAATCGAACTGCCAGAAGACATGCGCACCGGCATTGCCGATGCGCAGTCGAATTGATTCAAGCCGTGATGTCCCGCACTGCGTTTCTCAAGCCACAACCTTCGCTGCCCCCTCGACGGTAAACAACCTCACCGCTTCATCGAGCACATCCGCGCGCTCCGCCAGCCGCAGCGCGGTCGCCGCCGCTTGCTCGACCAGCGCGGCATTCTCCTGCGTCGATCCATCCAGGTGCGCGACCGCCTGATTGACCTGGCGGATGCCCTCGGCCTGTTCGCTGCTTGCATTGGCCACTTCGGAAATGATCGCCGATACCCGATGCACAGCGGCATCGATTGCACGCATCTGGCTGGTCGTGCGCGAGACGAGATCCGTGCCTTCCGCGATCTGCGCAACGCTCGTCTCGACCACCACCTTGATCTCTCTCGCCGATGCGGCGCAGCGCTGCGCGAGGTTGCGCACTTCGGTCGCGACCACCGCGAACGAGCGGGCCGCCTCGCCCGCACGCGCCGCTTCGACGGCTGCGTTCAACGCGAGAATGTTGGTCTGAAACGCAATGCCATCGATCACGCCCGTAATGTCCGCGATCCGCTGCGACGCCGTGTTGATCCCGGCCATGGTTTCCTAAACACGCACCGCGATCTTGCCGCCATCGCTTGCTGCCGTCTGCGCTTCTTTCACAAGTTCGAGCGCGCGCACGCTGGCATCGGCGTTGCCGGTCACGGTGCTGGTCAACTGGTCCATGGTCGCGGCCGTTTGTTAGAGCGATGCCGCCTGCAACTCCGTGCGCCGCGACAAGTCCATGTTGCCGCTGGAGATTTCGCGCGCGGCGTCCATCATGCCGCCGATCTGTCCGCGTACATCGAGCACGATGGCCGAGATGTTAGCCTTCAACTGATTGAGCGCATGCTGGACTTCGCCGAGGTCGTCGCGTTTGCCGGCTTCCATCGACACGGTCAGGTCACCCGCCGCCATGCGCGATGCATAACCCGACATGGCGCTCACGCGCGTGCCGATCTGGCGTGCTACGCTCGCCCAGCCAAATGCGCCCACCAATGCGCTCACGCCAAACGCGATCCACAAGGGCAGCGGCGGCGCGCCCCTGTACGCGATCAGCCCGGTCACGAGCAACGCGAGCGGCGTGCTCGCATAACCCAGCGCCACGCGCGTCGTCACCGGCATGCGCATCAGCGAGCCGATCTTGCCCGCGATCCCACTGCGCACGAGCGTGCCATGTTCGAGACGCAGGGAGCCCATTGCGCCGGTGCGCATGCGCGCATACAGCGCTTCGGCACGTGCCACTTCATCGCGGCCGGGCTTCACGCGCACGCTCAGAAAACCCACTGCCGTGCCATGTTCGATCACCGGCGTGACGTTCGCACGAACCCAGTAGAAGTCGCCATTCTTGCGGCGATTCTTGACGAGCGCCGTCCATGGCCGGCCGCGGCGGATGGTCGTCCACATGTCGGCGAATGCATCGCGCGGCATGTCGGGATGGCGGATCAGATTGTGCGGCTGGCCGATGAGTTCTTCGCGCGGATAGCCGGAAACGTCGATAAAAGCCGGGTTGCAATATTTGATGTTGCCGGAGAGGTCGGTCGCGGAGACCAGCATTTCAGTTTGTGGGATTCATATTCGTGCTGCGTGACAGGCTGGTTGTTTCGCATTCAATGTCCTTTCTCTCTGCTGGAACGTATCCGCAGTTCTCTTTTTTACGTTACCCGTAGGTAATGGCATGTACCCACGAATGCTTCAGGGTTCTTATGCTTAAAAAATGAGAAAGAGCATCGGCGAGCACGGCGCATTGCACGCCGTGCCTTCGTAAATGCAAGCAGGTCAGCCGCTCAGAGCAGCACTGCCTGTTGCAGCATTTCCAGCGCCTTGGCTTCGTCGAGAAGACCGGCCCGCGCCTTGCCCGCCAGCGTCTTGAGCAGCGCTTCGGCTATCGGTTGAATGCCCTGCAGATGATCAAGGCGCGTGGTCGATGCTGGTGCCGGTTGCATCGGAGGAACGTCGACCGCCAATTCGGCCTGCACCGGCTCGTTGACCGGTTCGGCAGGCGTTACGTGTTGTACGCGTGCGGCATGCTTCGCCTCGTCGTGTTCTCCGGCGGAGCGACGCGACGGCAGCAGCAACGCCGTTACCGATGCCGGAATTTCCGCCGCCGTGCGCGCCACATCCAGCCAGCCCGCTGGCAATCCGAGCCGTTCGGTGAAGCGGTTGACCTCGTTGTCGTCAAGGCGTTTCTGGCCGTGCAGCCGATGCGCCATGTTCGATCCGCTCAACTCCATCAGCGCGCTCAGCCGCGCTTTCGATCCATTGCGCGATGTCAGCACATGAAGATTCGCGCGGCGGATCTTTTCGACCGAAGCGTCCTCGGCCGGCAGCAACGACTGTTGAAGGCCAGGCTTCGAGGGCGCCTGTGTTTTCTTGGGCGATGGGTTCATTGCGGGCTTCTCGCCAACTTTCCCGGCCTGCGCGTGAACAGGGTTCTTCTTTCGCATTTCTGCTTCCTTGGGCAAGTGCTCGCTCGATGTGTTTTCCGCATTGGCCTGCATGAAATCCAGCGGCGACTTCAACCGCGTGACGATCTCCGGGGCAAGCACAGGGTTCGGCTGATCGAAAAAACCATCGGGCAGACCAAGCGTTGTTTCGATATGAAAAGCAGTTTCGGGCGTGAACCCGACGCCGTTCACGAGTTCAGCCACGCGCGTGAGATTCGAGTCGAGGCCCAGCGCAATATTCTCGGCGCCGACGGCATCGACCAGCAACTTGAATGACCGCGTCTTGAAGATGGACGCGGTAACTTGCGCGTTTGCGGCATCGCGAGACGGCTGACCTTTCGCGAAGGGTTTGTTTTCGTGGCGGGACGTCGTTTTCGAAGGGCGGCGCGGTTGACGTGGACCGTTCTCTCGAGATCCCGAGTTTCGGCCATGCGCTTGACTCATGAGGTAAGGCTCTCCACCATAGATTCTGATCAGAGCCGGCATTATAGGCGAGGGCCGATCACGCTCCGCCTGATCGGTGCTTTGTTTTCGATTCGATTCAGTCTTCATCGTTGTGTTGTGTGGCGCCTCAACAATGCTGAAATTCCGGGTAAGAATTTCAGACTAGCTTAATGACCGCTTCCAAATTTAGTATCCGGAAGTCGCGTTATCACGCAAAGGTGGAAGTCACGCTGATCGATTCGGACGAGTCGCTGCACGACAGAATGCAAGCGGGCGCTGGGCCCCAATTCGATGTCTTCGCCGCCAACACCGCGGAGATCGAACGATACTCGCGCGAAAACCTGCTGGCGCCGCTCGATCTCGCAAGTATTCCCAACACGAAGCGGCAATTACCGCGCTTTCGCGATTTGGCATCCATTGGCGGTTTGATCCGCGATGGCAACGTGTACGCGATCCCGTTCACCTATTCGTCGATGGGACTCATCTACGATCGCAAGCAGATTCCCGTCGCGCCGCGCTCCATGAACGAGTTGTGGAACCCCCGTTATCGCGGCAAGGTGCTCGATTTCAACAGCGGCCAGCATAACTATTCTTTCGCGGCACTGGCGCTGGGGTATGCCGATCCCTTCCAGCTCAATGCATCGCAAATGCGGACCATTACTCGCAAGCTGATCGATCTGCGCCGCAACCTGCTCGCTTATTACACGCTGCCGGAAGAGGCGGCTGCGGTTTTTATCGAACACAAGGCGGCGTTGATGTTCGGCAACTACGGGACGCAGCAGGTCGCGATGCTGCGTCGCGCGGGCGCGGATGTGGGTTACGTCATTCCCGACGAGGGCGCGCTCGCCTGGCTGGATTGCTGGGCGATGACGAAGTCGGCAGCCAATCAGCCGCTCGCGCTCGCATGGATCAACTACATGCTAGAGCCGCACGTGAGCGAACAGCTCACGCAGCGCCAGGGGCTCGCCAACACCTTGAACGCGGACCCGGAAAGCAGCGAACACGCGCACATTGTGTGGATCGAACCGGTCGAGGACGGCCGGCGGCGCGAAGCGCTGTGGAGCCGGATTGTCTCGGGCGACCGGCCGGAGCGATTTTGATGTGGCGCCCCGGGCTGACGTTCAAGCTGTCAGTCCTGCTGGCGTGCATCGGCGTGCTTACGTCGGGCGCGACGGGTTACTACGCGTATCGCGCGAACCGCACGTTGCTCGTGAGGGAAGCCGGGCGCAGCCTGATGACTTCGACGGAACTGCTTGCGCGGCGCTCATCGGTTGCCATCGACGATATTGCCGCCGACGCGCAGGTGCTCGCTTCGCTGCCGTCATCGGCGACGGTCGCCCAGGCCGACGACGGCTCCGGCAAGAACGCTGCCCGCGAGCGGCTGGCCCAGGTCTTCTTCAGTTTCATGACGCATCACCGGGAATATCTGCAGATCCGGCTGATCGCGCGCGAGCATCACGGCCTCGAGCTGATCCGTTTTGATCGTGACGCGAGCCACGCGGTGCGAGTGGAGCAAAGCGGACTGCAGGAGAAGGGCCAGTTAGCCTACGTGTTCGATACGCTGGCGCTTGCGCGCGGTCACATCTATGTATCGCCGATCACGATTAATCATGAGCAAGGCGCGCATTCGGCACAAGGGCGCCCGACCCTGCGCCTGGCAACGCCGGTCGCGGACAACCGCGGCACGGTGGTCGGCGTGGTTGTAATCGATGTCGACCTTGCGCGGCTGCTGGAACGTTTGCAGGTCGATCTGCCGGGCAATTACGAGGTGTTCCTTGCCAACGAATGGGGCGATTTCCTCGTGCATCCGGATGTATCGCAGACGTTCGGTTTCGATAAAGGCCGGCGGATATTCATGCAGGAAAACTTTCCCACGACGCGACCGCTATTCGAAGACGGAAGATCAGCCGTGATGCTCAACGGTCTGACACAGCCCGACGAGGCGTCGTCGCGGATTCTCGCCTTCATACGCCGTCCGTTTGGCTCGTCCGAAGGCAACCGTTTTGTGGTGCTGGGCTTGTCCCGCCCACTTTCCGATGCCCTTAACGGCGCGAGCATGCTGGGCGGCAGTATCGTGCGAATCGTGCTGATTTCGAGCCTGCTCGCGATCATCCTGGCGGCCATGTTCGCCCGCGCGCTGGTCCAGCCACTGCAAACGCTCGCACATGCGGCGACGCATTTCTTCGCCGATCACACCATGGAAGCGCTGCCCGTCCGACGCACCGATGAAATCGGCGTGCTGGCGCGCTGCTTCGACCGCATGCGCCGCGAGATCCGCTCGCAGATCGACGGGCTGCATAGCAGGCAACACGAGTTGGTGCATCTTGCGCGCCACGATGCGCTGACGGGTCTCCCGAACCGGATGCTCTTCATGGAACGGCTGGAGGAAGCGATCCGCGACGCTGCATCGAGCGGCGAACCGCTTGCCGTATTGTTCGTCGATCTCGATCGCTTCAAGCAGATCAACGATCAGTTCGGGCACTCGGCCGGCGACGATGTACTCGTCGAGGTCGCGCGCCGCCTGCAGGAATTGTTGACCGGCGCCGACATGGTCGCGCGGCTCGGCGGCGACGAGTTCGTGGTGTTGATCAACGGCCCGCGCTCGGCCGGCCCGGCGCCGGGAATTGCCTCGCGTATCAAGCAGACGCTGGATGAGGTGCTGCTCGTCAACGAACGGCGCATGACGGTGGGCGCGAGCATCGGGATCAGCCAGTATCCGGTGGACGGCGATTCCGCCGGCGCGCTGTTGCTCAATGCCGACGCCGCCATGTACGCCGCGAAGTCCGACGGAAACTGCTCTTATCAGCGATACCAGGATTTGCCGGACTCCCAGCGCAACCGCACCGCCAAGGGCGTGGTACCGCAGGCGCAGGCCGACGACCTTGCCGCCGCGCAGGATGACGCCGACACGGTGTTCTGACCCAAAAAGCATGTACGTTCAGACAGCGGCGTGCGGCCTCATTAAGGTTTTTGGCTGGAAAGCCGTTATGCCGTTTACATCTTTCGACGAAACAGGGAGCGTCGGGCGTCGTCACGCTCTGTCCGGCTTTTCAGTGATGAAGGCTGGATAATGAAACGATGGTGCTTTTGCATTGATTAGACAAAATATAGTCTATTTTGGTGTAATGCCATTCGATTTACCATGTTGGGGTTTTGCAGCATTGCATCGTTATTTGTTTCGAAGTCGGGCGGTGATTCTGCAGTCCGCGTAAGATATGATCAAATAATTAAATTTAAGCGACTTACTGTTTGGGCCGGCACACGAAAGCCTGGAGCTTCGTGGTGCCGTGAAGCGGACTCGCAGGTTTGAGATTATCTCCAGCAGGGCGCATGACGCCGGCACTGGGTAGATCTGACGAGACGCGCTGACGGGGCGGCAGTCAGAGAATTTTTTCTGGAGTTGCTGATGATGGGTGAAGAAGACGGCCTAGACCTGTTTACGTGGTTTGGCACGACCAGCCCGTGCTGGCGGCTGTCGAGCGACAGTAATGCGCTCGAGCTTGCGACCGTGCGGGGACCCGCGAACGTCAGCATTCCGCTCGACGCGTCTCAGGCAGGGCAGATCCGGGCGCTGACGGGGGTGACGTCGCATCTGGCGCTCGACCTGAAGATATTCGGTTATCCCTACCGGCTCCACCTGGTCGGTAAAAAGATCAACATTCGCGAATGGGCCGGAACGGCATCGGATTACACGGACACCTCGTCGGTCGCCCGCGATCTCGTGCATGGTCTCGCATTTGCCGAACAAGTTGTTTCCGAAGTCAATTCGCTCGTCGTCATTCTCGACGGGCGTGGCCTTATTCAACGCTTCAATCGCATGTGCGAAGAAGTGACCGGCATGCGTGAGGAAGACGTCATTGGCAAAAGCGCCTATGTGCTTTTCATGTCGGATGACGAAGGCGCGGCGTCCAGGACCAACATCAACGGCTTCTTTGCAAGTGGCCAGCCGTACCAGGTCGAGCGTTACATCAATACGGTCACGGGACCGCGGCTCTTTCTGTTTCGCAACAAGTTCGTGCAGAGCGGCAGCGGCGTGGACGAGCGCTTCCTGATCTGCTCGGGCACCGACATTACCGAAGAGCGCAAGGCCCAGAAGCTGCTGCTCAAGCAGGCGACGACCGACGAGCTGACGGGGCTGCTGAACCGCAAGGCCATTCAGGAAGAAATCGAGAACGCGATCGCGGCCGAGAGAGAGGCGGGTGACAGCATTGGCGAAGAGCATCTCGGCATCCTGTTTCTAGACCTCGACAACTTCAAGAAGGTGAACGACCACTACGGACACGTGGTCGGCGACCGGCTGATCCGCGAGGTATCGGCGAAGATCAAGAGTTGTCTCGCTCCCGGTGACACGCTTGCGCGGCTCGGCGGTGACGAGTTCGTCGTGGTCGTCAGGAAGTCGACCATCCCGCTGCTGACCAAGACCGCTGAAACCATCCTGGGCAGCCTGCATCTGCCTTTTGACTTCGGACTGATCAAGCTTTACACCGGTTGCTCTATCGGTATAGCGCTGTATCCCGAGCATGGCGACAGGCTCGAAAGCCTGATTCGCAGCGCGGACACCGCCATGTACGTCGCTAAAGATGGCGGCAAGCATACGTATCGCGTGTTTACGCCGGAAATGAACCGCAAGGTTGCGGAATATGTGTGGCTCGACACGAACCTGCGCCGGGCGCTTGAAGAGAATCAGCTCGAGCTTTATTACCAGCCGAAGGTGAATCTCAGGAGCGGCGACGTCGACAGCGTCGAAGCGCTCGTGCGCTGGAATTCGCCGGAGCGCGGCGTTGTCTCGCCGCTCGACTTCATCCCCTATGCGGAGGAGTCCGGGTTGATCGGGCCGCTTGGACGATGGGTCATGCAAGCGGCTGCCACGCAGGCGTCGAACTGGCAGAAGCAGGGCCTCGACCTGCGCATATCCATCAACGTGTCGGCGCGCCAGTTGCGCGATACGGATATCGTCAAGCATTTCACCGAGGTGCTTGCAGAGACGCGCTCGCGTTCGTGCATGCTCGACGTGGAATTGACCGAAAGCTGTTTCATTGAAGACGAAGCGGCGGCGCTCGTGCTGATCACGCAATTCCGCAAGATGGGCGTGCGTGTGCATCTCGATGACTTTGGCACGGGTTATTCGTCGTTGTCGCAGTTGTCGCGTATTCCGCTCGACGCCATCAAGCTGGATCGAAGCTTCATCAAGGGAATCGATGTCAACAGCAAACCGCAAGCCCTCGTGCGCGCGATGGTCGCGATTGCGCATGAGCTGCGTTTGTCGGTGGTCGCCGAAGGCGTGGAAAGCGAAGCTGAAGCGGATTTCCTGCGCGGCCTGGGCGTGGATCTCGTGCAAGGCTTCCTTTACGCGCGGCCCATGCCTGCAAGAGCCTTCGAAGCGTGGCTCGCGGAGAAAAGAAAGCTCAGGCTCATCGCCTGAGCGTCTCCAGGTTAAGGAGTGTTGGTAAGGCTTAAAACTGCTTAGTGCTGGTCAAGGCTTGCCATCTTCAGTTTGGAGACACGGCGGTTCTGCAACATGACCAGCCGCTCCATGAAGGCCAGATCCTTCTCTTCAATCGTGAAGGCGGCCCGTACCCAGTCCTCCGTAATCTCGATCAGTTCAGCGCGCGGCAACGCCAATACACGTTGCCGCGCCTTGACCATCGCGCGAATGCCGTTGAGCTTGGGTCGAATGCCATCTATGAAAGTCCGCGTCGCAAGGAATGCATCGCCAGGCTGGAAAGTCTGGTCGACAATTCCCTTCTCTGCGTACCACTCGCCGGTATGCGCTTCTCCGGTGCTGATCAATTCTTCGGCGAGCCGCATGCCCGCCTTGCGTTCGACCAGTGAGTAACCGCCCATGCCTGGAAACAGGTTAAAGGCGATTTCGGGGAAACCCATTTTTGCGTCGTTCTGCGCGAGGAGAAAGTGATGTGCCAATGCGGACTCGAATCCACCCCCCAGCGCAGTGCCTTCTACCATTGCAATCGAAATGGCACCGGTACCAAATCCGCTATAGATTTCGTGCAGCCCGTCTATGCACGAACGCGCATAAGCCATGAGCAATTCACGCCGGCCTGATCGAATGGCATCGACAAAGAAGTCCAGATCACCACCTACGTTGAAGATGTCCGGTACGAGAGAACCCGTGACCCAGAAGTCAAAACGCAAGCCTGATTCTCTGGCTGCACGAGCGAGATCGATGATGTCATTCACGAGGTCCTGTGTGAAACACGGACGCGGACGTGAACGAAGCATCATCCACATTGTGTGGCGTTCTTCCTCGTAATAGGCGGAGATTTGCGAGAGGTCGCCGGCTTCGAGAAAGGGACGGCAAGCAGGGTTGTTTTTGAGGTTCATGGCGATGATCCAATTAAAAATAGGGTTGAACTTGGGTAAAGCCATGAGAGGGTAAAGCACAGAATTTCATATCGGCGGGGGTATACGAGGGGCAGCCCACACTCCCGCAAAGCATTTATGAAACACGTAAAACGGCTCAAAAAACGCGGTGAAATAACGTTGCTAAGCGAACCATCTGAGGTTGATAAAGTGTTCGCTTAGCAACGGCGAATCGTCGAGTTATAGTTCCTGTAGAGCGAGCACGAGCCGAGCGTCATTCACTCGGATGCGAGCCAACAAGTTGATGAGTTGGAGACAAGACATGGAAAGCTATTGCGGGCACATACAAGAATCAAAGGCAGCTCAGTTCGTTCAACCACACTTCGACCATCAGGCCCCACGATGACCAACTCACGATCCCCTTCCCAGCTTGGTGATTTTTCGCGTGTCGATTCTGTGGATGCGGACACTTTTGTCGCGCGGCTCGACGTCATGCAGGCGCTCGATTCGTTCCGGGTCTACAAGCAGGAGACGTTTGAATTAATGGGTCTCAAGCCCGGCATGCATATCGCCGACATAGGCTGCGGACCGGGCGACGATCTCGGCAAGCTGGCATTGCAGGTTGTTCCCGGTGGCAGCGCGGTGGGATTCGACTTGAGCGAAGCCATGCTGGAAGAAGCACGCCGTCGTCACGCGGATGTGCTGTCGCTGAGTTTCAGGAATGCGCCGGCTAACGAGCTGGGCGTCCCGGCGCGCAGCTTCGACGCGGTGCGCGCCGACCGCGTGCTGATCCACGTTCCAAGGCCGCAAGAAGCGCTCAAGGAGATGATTCGCGTGACGCGCCCGGGTGGGCGCATTGTGGTAAGCGAGCCTGATATGCCCGGCTGCTGGGTCGCAAGCAGCGACTATGTTTTGACCGGACGCATCATGCAGTCAATTGCGCAGTCATGCGTCAACCCTTACCTTGCTCGCGATCTGTACGCCATGTTCCACGATGCAGGCCTGCGCGACATCACGTTCAGCATGCGCAGCGTGAGCGCGTTCGATCCCCAGTCGGTCAACAAGATCCTCGATTTCAGGAGCGTCCTTGCCGGCATGCACGCGCGCAAACTGTTCACGGACGACGAGGTGACGCGATGGATTACGGAGTTCGAAGAACGCGGCCGGACCGGGCGTTTCGTCGCGGGTCTCCCCGTGATGATCGTGAGCGGCACCACCCAGGACTGAGTCTCGGGAACGGCAACCAAGATGCGTGATACTCAACTCAGTTGGCGCACACTTTACGGCTATGCGCGTGCCGTAAGCGCCTTTAGCAAGTCCGTGCTTCCGGACCTGACGCGCTCGAGCTTCGAGCGGCTTGCGTCAGCAGGAGGCGCTGCTACGCCCGGTGCAATGCAGGCCGCCTTGCCGCCGCACGAAGCGTTCGCGACGTGCGACAACTACCCGTTGGCTTATCGCCATTATGAATCGCGGAGCACGCACCGCGTTGTGATCCTGGTGCACGGTGCGGGATGCTTCGGCGACCAGTTGCACGCGCTGGCGCAGCACTTGTCGCAGCGTGATATTGCCGACGTGTACACGCTCGATATGCGTGGCCACGGACTCTCGCCGGGACGTCCCGGTCATGCAGTCGATGAACCGCGTCAGATGATCTCGGATGTCGCCGACTTCATTACGTTCGCTGCGCGCCGTCACAGAGGATCGTCGATCGTATTGGGCGGTCATTCTGCCGGAGGCGGTCTCGTTCTTGCCATCTCGCGCAGTCCGCTTCATCGGCTGGTGACGGGTTATTTGTTTCTTGCTCCGTTCCTCGGGCTCGGCTCGCCTGTGAATCGTCCTTACTTTGGAGGATGGGTGCGTCTTCGCGGTGTGCGCCTGCGGCTACTGAGCCTGCTTAGCGCATTAGGCATTACGCGTTTCAACGGGAGCACGGTAGTCGAGTTTGCGCCCGCGGCGCGTGCGATCGACAAGCGTTATATCCAAAGCTGGTCGTTCAATACGACGCTCGCATTCGGTCCCGGGCTTTGGGTCGAGAAAAAACCACCTATTGGTCCCGACGTGCCGGTACTGGTCTTGTCGGGAGACAACGACGAGTGTTTCCATGTATCGCTTTATCCTGCGGCATTCAAGATCGTCGCGCCGCACGCGGAGATTTGCAGCATGGGCGCAATCGGCCATTGGGACCTGCTTGCCGATCCCGCGATGCTTGGCGCCGTGGAACGCTGGTTAGGACGGCAAGACATGAAACCCATGGGCGTGCCCCAGGTTGTCAAGGCATCGACTTATTGAATTCGCCCGAAAATCTTTCCACGCTGCTTAATTCTGTAACATGTCGCCTGCAGCGAAACAGGCGGCTCCGGAAACAGCCGGGCGCCTGACGCTTAACTCCCATTCTGATTATTTTTGTTGATCAAAGAGATCCGCTTTTCTCCATTTATCGATGTGGGCTGGCGGACGCCTGTCAGCATTATCCAAGAACAATGAATAACAAGAGACTTACTCAGGCGCCGTCCTTGCATCATTCGCAATTCGTTGCGCATCGAACATCGGTCGTCATGGTTGCCGTTACCACGCTGTTTGGCATGCAGGCAGCATTTGCGCAGGCAGGATCGCCATCGCCAGCCGCGCCTGACGGCGTAGCGGTGCTTCCGGCGGTAAGCGTGACGGCCATGCATGACAATGACTATCGCGCGCGCTCCGCCTCTGTTGCCGGGTTCGACGAAACGCCGCTGCAGGACACGCCCGCGTCTGTGTCGGTCGTCACTCGCGCGCAACTCGATGACCAGCACGCAAAGTTGCTCAGCGACGTGGTGCGCAACGACGCATCGGTGAACAACGATTATGCGCCGGTAGGTTATTACCAGGGTTTCACGATTCGCGGTTTCCCGATCGACCTTGCCAGCGCCATCAAGATCAACGGTCTGACCATTTCCGGCGAGCAGAATGTCGCGCTGGAAAACAAGGACCGGGTCGAGATATTGAAGGGGCTTGCGGGCATAGAAAGCGGGGTGGTCGCGCCGGGCGGCATCATCAACTTCGTGACCAAGCGCCCGCGGAATGTCGCGAGCATCACGACCGATGTCGACAGCCGCGGGTCCACGTCCGCCGCCGTCGACCTGGGGCGGCGCTTTGGTGATCAGAATCAGTTCGGGTTGCGAATCAATGCGGCGAAAGAAAACATCCACTCTTATGTGGATGGCGCCGATGGCCGCCGCACATTCGGCTCGATTGCAGCCGACTGGATCATCAGCCCGCGCGCGAGCCTTCAATTCGATGCCGAGTTCCAGCAACTGATCCAGCGCTCGGCATCGGGGTATCAATTGCTGGGCGGGACGGCGGTGCCGTCGGCTGCGTCGGCATCGAAGCTGCTTGGCTTGCAGCCGTGGACCAAGCCCGTCACCACCGACGCGCTCAATCTCAACACGCGGTTCGACTACAGCTTCAACGACAAGTGGCAGGGTTACATAGCCGCCAGCCGCAGCCACACCATGATCGACGACAACGTCGCATTCGCCTATGGTTGCGGCTACGTCCCGAGTTGTGGCGCGGGCGGCACGTCGCCGTTTTTCTTTGCATCGAACGGAGATTTCGATGTCTACGACTACCGGAGTCCGGGGGAATATCGGCGAAACGATGAAGTTCGTGCCGTGCTCACTGGCAATTTTTCAACCGGCTGGCTCCAGCATGACGTGACCTTCGGCACCAGCGTGCAGCGGCGCGTGGTCGATTTGTCGAACGCGGTGTATGACTATGTTGGCAGCGAGAATATCTACGGGCCGAACCTGACATTCGATCCGTCGCCGAATTCGCCGAGCGCGTCTTTTCCGCAACTTGATTCTCGCCAGTATTCCGTATTCGGCACAGACCGGATCACGTTCAACGATCACTGGCAGGTTCTCGCCGGAGGGCGCGGCGTCCTGCTGCGTCAGCGAAGCTGGACCGAAATGGATGGCCCGGCTACCGACACGGACCGTTCCATCTTCCTGCCGCAAGTGGCGGTCGTGTACAAACCAGTCGCGCCACTTTCGTTTTATGCATCTTATAGCAAGGCACTTTCGCTTGGCGATCAGGCTCCCGTTCGTGCGAGCAATGCGTATGCATTCCTTCCGCCGGTCGTGTCCAATCAGGTTGAAGTGGGCGCCAAGTACGACTGGCTCGACCGGTTGAATCTCACGGCGGCAGTGTTCGCGATCAACAAGCCGTTCGAATACGCAAAGCCCGATTCCACCGATGCAGGCTACACGTTCACGCAACAGGGAACGGAGCGTCATCAGGGCATCGAGCTGAGCGCAGCGGGACGGGCGACGGACCGGCTGACGCTGACGGCCAGCATCGCGGCGATCAGGGCGCGTGCGTACGACTCAGGCACGCCCGCATACGAGGGTCATCAGGTGATCAACGTGCCGCGCTTGAGCGCCGCGCTTTATGCGGACTATGCCGTGCCGCATGTTGCGGGACTCGATCTGCTCGGCGGCGTCAACTACAGCGGCAGCAAGGCCGCAAACGAAGAGGGCACGGCAAGCGTCCCGTCTTATTTCGTCTTCAATCTCGGCGCGCGCTACACCACGAAGCTTGGCGGCCACAAGACGGTGGTGCGGCTCTCCGTCGATAACCTCTTCAACAAGTATTACTGGCAGGATAGCGGCGAGCTTCAGGGCGACGCATATCTCTTCCTTGGCGCGCCCCGCACTGCACGTTTGTCGTTGACTTATGATTTCTAGAAACGTCTTCCACGCATCCTTGGACCGAGGCCAACACAATGTCCGTGCTTGAAATCATCGGTGTGATTGTGAGCGCGCTTGCAATCTGGCTGACTGCGCGACGCCGGATGCTTTGCTGGCCGGTGGGACTGGCGTCGGTGGCGCTGTACGGCTGGATTTTTTTCGATGCAAAGCTTTACTCCGACATGCTTCTGCAAGGCGCTTTCGCGGTCCTGCAGGTCTATGGGTGGTGGGTCTGGCTCGAGCAGGGAAAACGGAACACGCAAGTGGATTCCGGCGAGGTGCGCGTGCAGGCGGTTACGCCAAAGGCGCTACTGATGGGCCTGCTGCTTGCGGTCATTGGAAGCGCGGTGCTCGGGTCGTTGATGGCGCGGTTCACGGACGCCGCGTTGCCGTACGTGGATGCGTCGTTGACGGCGTTCAGCCTCGTCGCACAATACTGGACGGCGCGGCGTTATATCGCGTCATGGTGGCTCTGGATCGCAGTGGACGTTGTGTACGTCGGGATGTTTCTTTTCAAGGGTCTTTATCCGACCTCAGGTCTCTATGCACTGTTCGTCGCATTGGCCGTGATCGGATTGCGCGACTGGAGCCGTGCGGCGGCGCGTGTCGAACCGGCGCAGACGCCGCACGCAGCCTGAGCCGGTCATGTCGACAGGAAAGCCGTTGAAATCAATCGCTTCGGATGCACCATCCGCCGATATCGCGCCCCTGCAATTCGGTGTCGATGGCGAGCAGGCCGAGCGCGACTGGCCGTTGATCACGCGCGAAGAAGTCGAGGCGGTGCTTGGCAGGTTTCCTTCGATTGGTCCCTTGGCCGGCTTAACGTGGCACAGCCCCCGGCCGTTCTCGGCGGCCGTGCTGATCACGACGGCGAACGGCAACGAGTTTTTCGTGAAACGGCATCATGTGAAAATCCGCGACGTGGAAGGGCTCGCCGAAGAGCATGCTTTCATCGCACATCTCGCGTCACGTGGGCTGCCCGTTGCCGACATCATCGCGATGCCTGACGGCGCCACGGCAGTGACTCAAGGCGAATGGACATACGAGGTTCATCGTGCGGCGGGTGGGGCGGATGTGTATCGGAAAGCGATGTCATGGACGCCCTTCGCCGATACTTCCCATGCGTTTGCGGCGGGCCATATGCTCGCGCGCTTGCACATTGCTGCGCGCGATTACGCCGCACCGGCGCGCGCCATTCGTCCGCTGCTCTCGAGTTTTCGGGCGCTCAATGAATCCGATCTGATCGGCGCACTCGACAGGTGGATCGACGCACAGCCCTTGCTGGTTCGCGCCCTGGGAGCGCGTGACTGGCGTTCGGACGTGTCAGAGGTTATCTTGCCCTGGCATGCGCGGCTGGCGCCTTTCCTGCCCGGATTGCGCCCGCTGTGGACACATGGCGACTGGCACGCTTCTAACCTTCTCTGGACCGGTAGCACACCCGGCGCGCAAGTCAGCACCATCCTGGATTTTGGTCTATCCGACCGGACGTGCGCGGTCTACGATCTCGCGGTTGCGATCGAGCGAAATGCCATCGAGTGGTTATCCGCGCAAGACACACGGCGCGTGCATCTCGATCATATCGACGCGTTGCTGAACGGGTATGAGTCGATCACGCCCTTGTCCGGTGATGAATACGCGGCGCTGGTGGCTTTATTGCCAATCGTACATGCGGAGTTCGCGCTTTCCGAGGTTGCTTATTTTCACGCTACGCTAGGGTCGCCGGAGAACGCGGAGGTTGCGTACGATGGTTATCTGCTCGGACACGCGCGATGGTTCTCCGAGCCGGCGGGAAGGGCGTTGCTCGATCATCTTGAGAGCCGCGGGCGCGTCTCCAGATCGCCGGATTAAAGGTTCCGGTCGCTTGCGATGGCCGACCATCGCAAGCGAAAGCTACATCACACCCTTCACGTGTGGCGTTCCTCGACAAACGTCCCGCGCGGCGCGTTCTCCAGGGCGGTATCGTGTTTAAGTAGCAACACGGCCGCAACACCGACCAGCCCCGCGCCCGACAGACACAACAAGCCGGCGGCGAAGCTGCCAGTACTGTCCTTGATCCAGCCCATCGCATAAGGCCCGAAGAATCCCGCCAGGTTGCCCAGCGAGTTCACCGCTGCAATACCACCGGCGGCCGCCGCTCCTGAGAGAAACGCGGCAGGCAAGGTCCAGATCACCGGCAGGCAACCGAAGATGCCGAACCCGGCAATGGAAAGCGCAAGCATCTTCAGCACCGGATTATCCAGCGCAGTGGATGCCGCAATCCCGCCCGCCGCGACCAGCAGCGCAATCGCCACATGCCATTTGCGTTCGAGCTTGCGATCCGAGTGACGGCCCCAGTACACCATGCTGATTGCGCCGACAATGTAGGGCAGCGACGTGACGAATCCCGTCTGCACATTCGTCAGGCCGAAGCCTTTCACGATCTGCGGCAGGAAAAAGCTCAGGCCGTAGTTCGTTGCGTTTGCACCGAAGTAAATCAGCGCCACCGCGAGCACGCGCGGATTGAACAAGGCTTCCTTCACGCTGAAGCTGCGCACGGCTTCACGTTGGCGGCGCTCTTCGGCCTGCCGGTTGACGAGCCAGTTACGCTGGTCGTCGGTGAGCCACTTTGCGTCGGCGGGTTTGTCGGTGAGATAGAAAAACACTACGAACGCGAGGAAGAGCGCCGGCAATGCCTCGATCAGGTAAACCCACTGCCAGCCCGCGAGGCCCCCGAGTTTGTCGAGATTCAGCAGCGCACCGGAGATAGGCGCGCCGATGACCGTTGAGAGCGGGATCGCGACCATGAAATAACCGACCACACGCCCGCGATACGCCGCCGGAAACCAGAGCGTCAGCAAGAAGATGATGCCGGGGAAGAAGCCCGCTTCAGCAATCCCGAGCAGCACTCGCAGCGTATAAAAGACGTGCGCGGACGACATCCCGGTGTATTGCGCGATATGCGGAATGAAAGCCATCGCGGCCGCGAGGATGCCCCACGTGAACATGATCCGCGCGATCCATTTGCGTGCACCGAATTTTTCCAGCAACAAATTGGACGGCACTTCGAAAAAGAAATAGGCGATGAAGAAAATCCCCGCGCCAAAGCCGAACGCGCTGGGCGAAAAACCGAGGTCCTTGTTCATCTGCAACGCGGCAAAACCCACGTTCACGCGGTCCAGATAAGCGATGAAATAACAAAGCATCAGGAAGGGGACTAGCCGCGCCGTCACGCGCGTCAGTGTGCTTTTTTCGAGGTCCATTTGCCATGTCTCCTGTTTTCAAGTTGTGATTCGTCTGAAACGTTTCATCCGGTTACGGCTGTTTCGGCTGATACATACGTTGTGCTTTCACGCACCAGCAATTCGGCTTTGAAGCGCAAGTGAACAAATTCGTCTTGCTCGCCGTTCAACAGCTTGAGCATCAATTGCCAGATTGCATGGCCGATAGCCTCCACGGGCTGACTTATCGATGTCAGATACGGGCGCAGCACGGACATCCAGGGGGCGTCATCGAAGGAAAGCAGCGACACGTCTAATGGGATTTGCAAGTCGGCATCGCGGATGGCGCGCAGCGCGCCGAGCGTCGTGACGTTGCAACCCGTGAAGAGGGCGGTCGGGCGCGTGGAACCGCTCAATACCTTGAGCGTGGTGGCATGGCTTTGCATGGCCGTCATGCCGCATTCGATCACTGCAATGTGCCGGGCGAGATGCGCTTCGCGCATTGCATCCATATAAGCTTCCGCGCGTTCTCGCGAGTTCACCAGTTCCAGGGTGTTGACGAGGAACGCGATGCGCTGATGGCCGAGCGCGATCAAGTGGGCGGTTCCGTCGGTGGATGCGCTGCGACTGTTGGTCGTCACCGTGTTCGCCGGGAAGGTATCGTCTACGCGATCGGCCATGACAAGCGGCACATTGCATTCCCGCGCCTCGGCTATTGCATGCTGGTACCCGCGGCATGGAATGATGATCATGCCCGCGACCTGACGCGACATCACAAAGCGGATACGCTCGGTTTCACGTTCGGGGTTTTCGTTGGCATGGGCGAGGATGAGCTGATAACCATGCTGCAGCGCATGGTTTTCGAGGGCGCGCGCAATGTCGACGAAGAACTGGTTGGTGAGGTCGGGAAGAACCAGACCAATGGAAGTCGGACGGCCGCGGCGCAGGTCGGCGGCGATCTCGTTGCGCCGGTATCCGATCAGACGTGCCGCATCCCAGACGCGTCGCGCCCGCTCGGCGCTGACTCCGGAAGCACCGGACAACACCTTCGACGCTGTGCCGACAGACACCTTCGCCGTAATCGCGACATCGCGCAGCGTAGGGGGAGTTCTGTCAGGCATGCTCATGGATCATCCATTCGCCATCGACTGAAACGTTTCAGAGGATAGGCGATGAATGGAGCGGTTACAAGAATTCCCCGCTCAGGGTTTACGGCGGGACGGGTTAATGCGGAGGCATGCGGGGTCGCGCTTGTCAGTGACAGTACAAGTCGTTCTCAGCGATAAACATGTCGAATGCAAGTTGCTTGGCGACCGTCTCGCGCGCGGTTGTGAGCCATCGGCTCCGGCGCCAGTCGCGGATGGTGGTATCCACAAAACGCATGCTTGCGGCATCGGCGCCGGGCGTCGCGATAAATGACGGCGCGGGTGCGATTTCGCCCGGCAGGACGCTGTAGTAGCTCCAGTCGGGTTGCTTCAGTAACGCTTTGATGACGAGTTCGTCGTCGACCAGCGCGGTACATTCGCCGGCCTGGAAAGCCAGCAGCGCGTCAAGCGGACGGTCGAACGTCAGCAGGTGCGCACCGTATTGCTTCGCTGCGCGCGTGCCGTACGCATTGCCTGTCGATGTGCAGATCGATCCTGCGCGCAAGCCTTCCCAGTCGCGAACCTGTCCATGGCGAAGCACCAGTCCCTGGCCCCGGCCACTCGCATACGAGGCGGGCGAGAAAGACACGGCCGGATTCGGGCTGAAGGGCAAACCGTCGATTGCTACATCCGCCTTGCCGCTTGCCACGGCCGTTGCCGCCGCCCCGGGCTCGCTGAGCAACAACTCCACTGGCAGTCCCAGACGTTCTCCCAGGTCTGCAGCCAATGCCGCTGAAAAAGAGTCGGGCGAGCGCAGCGCGCGATCCACATGGCCGACGGTCAGCACGGGCGCAGGGCGGGGCGGCACTGCGACGATCAGCTTGCCGCGCAGAGCGGCAGCGGCGAATGGCTTCTCAAGGCTGACGAACTGACTCAACATCACGCCCATGAATACGAGCGCCAGCAGAAAGAGGGAACCCCGAGTGCGTATGCTCAGCCCTCGCGAGGAAGCGGAGACGCCAACACCGTGGCTAGCCATTTTGTGCGATGCCGACACGCCAGCGCAGCAGTTTGCGCTCAAGCAAAGACAGGCCGTAATTGATCAGCAAACCAAACAATGCAAGCAGCACGATGCCTGCGTACATATCGGGAATCTGAAATGTTTCCTGCGAGTTGAGCGTATAAAAGCCGAGCCCTGAGCGCGCGCCGATCATTTCTGCGGCGACCAGTGCAGTGATGCTGTACGCGCCGGCGAGCCGGACGCCTGTCAGGATTTGCGGCAAGGCGGCCGGCAAGATGACTTTCGCGAAAATAAAGCCTTGTGTTGCGCCCATGGAGCGTGCGCAATCGATAAAGATTCGCTCGACCTGCTTCACGCCCGAAATGGTGTTGAGCAAGACGGGCCAGAAGGCGGCCCATACGATGATTGCGATCTTCGACGATTCCCCGATACCGAGGAACAGCATGAACACGGGGAACAACGCGAACGCGGAGACTTGCCGCAGCAATTGATACAGCGGATCGGCAATGCGTTCGGCGCGCCGGAACCAGCCAAGCAGGAAGCCGCCTATGATCCCGGCCGCCACGGCAAGCAACAAGCCCGCAAGAGAACGGAAGGCACTGGCGCCAATATGCTTCCAGACTTCGCCGCTGTCGAAAAGATGCGCAATTGCGACCATGACTGCGGATGGCGGGCTCAGATACGCCGAGCTGACAATGCCGAGGCGCGGCAGCAATTCCCACAACACGAGAAATCCGGCCAGTGCGATGCTGCGTTCGAATACGCGCACTGCGTGAGCGCGCCATCGCGAAGGCTCTTTCAGTGCCGCTGCCTTCGAATCGTCGGATGCGTGTTGTTCGCGGGCAGGAAAGAGGACGGTAGCGGTGAATCGATTACGCATCGACAGTCCTCGTTTGCTCTTGAGCAGGCACGTCGCGCGCTTCGGCGACTTCGGTCTTGAGCGGGGCCCAGGCGCGCTGCCGCAACGCAAGGAATTCCGTTGAGTTGCGCACGGAGTCGTCGCGCGGGCGCGGCAGCGGTATGTCGATGATTTCCTTCACACGGCCTGGACCACGCGTCATGATCGCCACGCGGTCGGACAAGAAGATCGCTTCATCGATGCTATGGGTGATGAAGACCACTGTCTTGGCGCTTTTCTCCCAAATGCCAAGTAGTTCGCTTTGCAAGGACTCGCGCGTTTGTGCGTCTAGCGCGCCGAAGGGTTCGTCCATCAACAGGACTTCGGGTCCGTAAGCCAGCGCGCGGGCAATGGCCACGCGCTGGCGCATGCCGCCAGAAAGCTGGTGCGGGTAATGATTGCCGTACGCCTGCAAGCCGACCAGCGCCAGGAAGCGCGTGGCTTCTGCACGGCGTTCGGCGCGCTTGACATCGCGGATCTCGAGACCGATTTCGATATTCTCGATGACCGTACGCCACGGAAACAGCGCGTATCCCTGGAACACGACACCGAGCTTGCGGCTGACGCCTGTCAGGATCTGCCCGTCGATGCGCACATCGCCTTTTGTCTGTGGAACGAGCCCGGCGAGTATGTTGAGAAAGCTCGACTTGCCACAACCGCTTGGTCCAAGCACTGAGAGGAATTCGCCTTCCCGCACCGACAGGCTGAAATCCTGAAGCACGGCGTTGCTGCGCGCGTGCCCCGGCGTCCCCTGATCGACGTAGGTCAGTCCAAGATGCTCGGCGACGATCTTGTCGCGAGATAGAGGCGTGCCGCTCACGATGCCGCTTCCGCCGCCGCGTTCTTTGCAGACTTTTGCTGCGCGTAAGGGTTGAATTCGTTGGTGTACACGTCTTCCACCTTCACCTTGCCTTTGGGAATCTTGCCTGCCTGTTCGAGGATATCGATGTAGTACTGGATTGGCGGCGTTGTCACCACGAGGTCCTTCACGTAGGCGTAACGCTCGACTACGTCCACGTCGATCCCCAGCCGCTCGGCGGTCAGCTTGCGTGCTTCATCCGGATGGGCATTGACCCAGTTCCCGGCTTTGGCGATCGCGGTCACGAAATCGCGCACCGCTTGTGGATGGGCGCGCGCGAATGCGCCGTTGACGCTATACGGCGCCATGCCGCCGAGGCCGTGATCTTCGTCCCAGTCGCTCCAGAGCTTGTGAAGCTGCGGGTCATGTTCCGCTGCGCCCGAAAACGGCGGATGAATGATCGCAACGTCGACGTTCTTCGTGACCAGCGCCTGTTGCGACTGGTTGTCGGGCACGACCAGCCAGTTCACCTTCGACACATCGACGCCATGCTGCGAGAGATATTTCTTCGTGACGAACTCCGCGCACGCGCCAAAACTATTGAATGCGACGGTCTTGCCTTCGAAGTCCTTGGGCTGCCTGATGCCGGAATCCTTGCGCGAGAAATATTTCATATGGGGCGCGTCGGGCAAGGTCTCGCCGCCGGCGGAAACGACCTTGATGTCGGCGCCGCTTGCGATCGCGGAAATGACCAGGGGCACCATGCGCGTGCCGAAGTCAATCTCGCCTGTGCCGACCAGAGGAATGATCTGCGGCGCCGATACCTTGCCGACATACTTCGGACGCGTGCTCGTACCATCGAAGTAGCCGAGCTTGTCCGCCAGATAAACGAGATCGAACGCAGGATTGTCGGGGTACTTGAAATAGGTGACTTTCGTCGCTTCTGCGGTGCTGGTCGACGCCGCGCTCGTGGCGGCGTTCGCGGCCGCGTCGCGGGAATTGCAACCGCTCTGCAGAAGCAGCAATGACGCCGCTATCGATGCTATGGCAACGTACAGTGTACGGCCGCGCAGACGGGACCGGGTCGGGGAGGTGGGCATCGGAATACCTGGCAGAAAGAAAGCGGAATTTTCAATGGCAGACGCGAAGACGGCCTGACATGGCAAGCGCGCGTTTGCAGCCTGACGCTAATGCGATTTTCGCGTTAGCCGGTCACGCGCTTAACCAATTAAAAATGCTTTCGATATCAGGAAAGTTGAAAGGAGACGTTGACTGAGCGGGAACTGAACGTTAGCGGGAAGGGGCGCGCCTATGAATGAGTCGGCCTGTTTTCGCCCTTCAGGCCAACTCACTTACGCGGTCAACTGGCGCTAGTGACAACATCCTCCCGACTCATGTTTTGGGTTGTCGTAACGATCGTGATGCCGCATCCAGTCCGTCATGCCATGTTCTTCATCGCGTCCCTTGGGCGTGATGTCGAGCAGGTCATACGCGCCGATCAGCGGTTCGACTCCGCGTCCATATGCGGAGAACGTGCGGAATACATCGCCGGCTTCGTCCTTGTAGAACACGCTGACGCCGGGCATTTCATCGCTATCGAAACCGGGCTCCTTTGTCTCGTGTATCTGGAAGTTGTAGTCGATCCTGCCCGTGGCACGCTGCTCGGGCGTGAACGATACATGATGGTCGAAATTGAAGTCGCTGCCGAACGACGATACCCATTTGAAGTGCCAGCCCATGCGTTTCTTGAAGGCTTCGATCTTGCCGAGCGGCGCACGCGATACCGCGACATAAGCAACGTCGCGTTGCTCGACATGCATCAACGCTCCGTCCATGTGATCCGATACGAACGAGCAGCCGATGCATCCCGCTTCCCAGTCCGGCCCCAGCATGAAGTGATACACGATCAACTGGCTGCGTCCGTTGAAGAGATCGGCGAGCGTCTTGCGGCCGTCTGGAGTATCGAACGAATAGCGCTTTTCGACTTTTACCCATGGCAGCGCGCGGCGCTTTTCGGCAAGCGCATCGCGTGCGTGCGTCAACGCCTTTTCCTCGGCCAAGTGCGCCTTTTGCGCAGCAAGCCATTCATCTTGCGAAACAATCCGATGCTGTTCCATCTTGCGTCCTCCTCCAGTGATCAGGCGAATTCCCGCATGAGTCCATCGAGGATTTCGTTCCAGCCGGACTCATGGTTATCGCGCGCGGTTTCATCGAAGAACTGCTCGTGCGTCAGCGTGAGCAGAGTGAGCTCGCCGTCGCGCCGCAGCGTGAACGTGACGAGCGATTCCCGTTCGGGCGTGCTGCGCCATGCCCAGGTGTAGACGAGTTTCTCGTCCTGTACGACCTCCCTGAACACGCCGCTTACGTCATGCTCCTCGCCGGCCGGCGTGCGCATGACGATCCGGAAGCGCCCGCCGACGCGCACGTCCATCTCCGCGTGAATCACGTCGTTTTTGTTCGGATGCATCCACTTCACGAGTTGCGACGGTTCCGTCCACGCGGCGAAGATTTTGGCGGGGCTTGCGTTGATTCGGCGCTGGAGCGTGAGACTGGGTTTGGCGGACATGGGTCTTCCTCCACAAAGGCGGCAAGGCGATCGAGTGTGTCAGTCCAGAAGCGCTCGTAACGGGCAAGCCATTGCATGGCTTCCTCCATCGGTCCGGCGGCAAGCCGGCATGCGACGGTGCGGCCCGTCTTGGTCCGCGTGATGAGACCGGCATCCGACAACACATCGAGATGCTTCATCACGGCGGGTAACGACATGGCAAACGGCTGCGCGAGTTCGCTGACGGACAGGTCCGCGCCGGCGGACAGGCGGGCGAGGAGAGCACGACGCGTCGGGTCGGCCAGGGCGGTGAATGTGCGGTTCAAGGCCGCTTCCTGATACTTAACCATAAAGTTAAGTTTATGCGGCAGTCGAAGGAAGTCAAGCACGGCACAGCAATTTTTGTGGGTTTAAGCGTTAACACGTAGCACGCGTTGTTTCAGTGGACGCGGCGGCAGGGCGGGTCGAGTTGCAGGGGTATCGACGGCTGGAAACCAGATGGTTTATCGCGTCGCGATAATCCACCGGTTCTGATCAGCGATCAACAAATGCAGCGGCGAGCCGCCGCTGCATCGGGCACGCTCATGCTCTGGCTTCGGTGCGCGTAACGGTTCGAAAACGCGTCTCGGGCATTCGGATATAAACGATAAGCGACACCGCCGCCCACGCACTCACATACCAGTAGAAATACTGTTCGTGTCCGCTCGCCTTGAAACGCAAGGCGACAAACTCGGTCGTGCCGCCGAGGATTGCTGTCGTCAGCGCATAAGGCAAGCCGACCGCGAGCGCACGGATGCGCGCCGGGAACAGTTCTGTCTTGGCAAGCATGTGAACCGATGTAAAGCCGCTCAACATGGCGAGCCCGGCGAACGACAGCAGGAATGCGACGAGCGGATCTTTCGTGTGACTCAGCGCAGTGAACAGCGGCACGGAGAAAAGCGTACAGCACACGCCGAAACAGATCAGCACCGGGCGGCGGCCGAACACGTCGGAGGCCAGACCGAACAGGGGCTGCAGCGGCATGTAAAGCAGCAACGCGAGGGAAGAGATGAACGTCGACGTTTCCTTGCTGAGTCCGACCGAATTGACCAGGTATTTCTGCATGTACACCGTGTATGTATAGAAGCCGACAGTGCCGCCTACGGTTATGCCAACGGCGAGCAGGAGTTGTCGCCAGTGCGCCAGCATCTCACGGCTGATCGGCGGCCCCGTTTTATTTGCGCTCTCGGCGAACGCTTCTGATTCCATCACGTTGCGACGCATGTAGAGCGCAAACAGTGCAAGCAGGCCGCCGATCACGAACGGAATGCGCCAGCCCCAGCGGTCGATCTGCTCGGATGTAAGCAACAAGTGCTGCATGACAAGCAGAAGACCGAGCGCCAGCAACTGGCCAGCCACCACGCTCACTTGCAGGAAGCCGAGGTAAAAGCCACGCCGGTTTTCAGGCGCGATCTCGCTGAGATACGTGGCGCTCGTGCCGTATTCGCCTCCCATGCACAGGCCTTGCAGCAAACGCGCAAGGATCAGGATGATCGGTGCAAGCGCGCCGATCGTGGCATATCCCGGAGTCAAGGCGATCATCAGCGAGCCGACGCACATGCCCATGACCGACCACATGAGCGCAGCCTTGCGGCCGCGTTTGTCGGCATACAGCCCGATCAGCCAACTACCCAGAGGCCGCGCGATGTACCCGACCGCCGCAATCGCCGCCGCGTTCATGAGCTGGACCGTCGGGTTATCGGCGGGAAAAAAAGCCTTGGCGAAGTAGATCGAAAAGATGCTGTAGGCGAGGAAGTCGTACCACTCGATCACATTGCCCATCAGGCCGCCGATGATCGAGCGAAGCCGCACCGGACTTGCGCGTACCTGCGGTTCGGTGTCGGGGAAGGACGCTGCACTGGTTTTCGTCACGCTGAAGTCTCCTTGCTTTCTTCGTACTGGCGTGGCGGGGTTATTCGCTGTCCGCTGCGTATTGCTTGTCGAGACGGTCGTAGAGCGGCTTGTCGACCAGCCGCTGGCGTTCGTTGAACGGCGCGAGGAGCGTGGGATCTTCGTCGAGCTTGCCTGCATCGCGCAGTGCGCCGAGCGCCTTCTGCATGCCGAGCAGCGCTCCCTGCAGCGCAGCGTTCGCATACAGGACGATGCCAAAACCCATCGCCGCAAGCTCGCTCTGCGGGACGACCGGCGTCTTGCCGCCCACCACGATATTGATCAACTGGGGCGTGTCGAAAAGCGACGGCAGTCTTTTGATTTCATCGAACGTTTCGACTGCTTCAATGAAGAGGACGTCCGCGCCCGCCTCGGCAAAGCGGTGCGCGCGTTCGATGGCCGCCTCGAAACCATGCACGGCACACGCGTCAGTGCGGGCGATGATCTGGAAGTTGGCGTCCTCGCGTGCATCGACGGCGGCGTGCAGCTTGCCGACCATTTCGCTGGTGGAGATGACGGCCTTGCCTGCGAAGTGGCCGCATTTCTTCGGACTGACCTGATCTTCAAGCTGGATCGCATCGGCGCCTGCACGTTCGAGCGTGCGCACGGTATGGCGAACATTGAGGGCGTTGCCGAAACCGGTATCGGCATCGACGAGAAGCGGGAGATCCACGGCATCGCGAATGCGCGACGTGTGCTCCGCAATCTCGCTCAAGCCGACAAAACCGAGGTCGGGCAAGCCAAGCGACATGTTCGTCACGCCCGCGCCCGTGATGTAAAGCGCCTTGAACCCCGCGTCCGCGACGACGCGGGCGCTCATTGCGTTAAAGGCGCCGGGCATGAGCAAGGCCTGGCGTTGTTGAATGGCTGCGCGAAAGGCGGCGCGGCGTGCGGCTGATGACTGCGACATGGCTGTTTCCTTTTGAAAGTTTGCCAGTCTGTTTGCAGCATCCATGCCAGTCTTCTTGAAAGCCTGAATGCGCTTTCAAAACAACGACGTACGGAATCGAGGAATGAGCTGTCAGTGTTTCACCGTCTTATCACTGTGTTTCAATGAATTTAAATGAAACACACATGAAACGCTGTTGAAACGCGGGAGACGGGTCGTGGCCGCTGAACTCAGGCATCGATACCCCGCGACCTTCATTACGCTTTTGCATTGCACAAAAGTTGACCTTTGAGGGCATCCGGGCTTACCCGAATGCAAAATAGTATCAGCCGACGGTCTCAATTTCGGTAGTGCGGGAGGCGCGAGAAGCATATTGTTCGTGCATGGCGGCGCTCAATGCACATCAACTGCATTTCGTGCAAACGTCCAAAAAGCGTCCAAAAAACAAAAGCGGTTCAGGAGGAAGACGATGCCCACCACTCCGAGTACGACGGCGTGCCAATGCGGAACCTGCGGCTATTGCCGTGCGGCGCGCCTGGGCGCTCGCCGTGGCAACATCGTCCAGCCGGATCTCGAACTGGTCGCCGTTCCGCGCGACGAGTCCTTCAAGGTCTGGTCGCATGGCTATCCGTATCGCACGGTACGCTGGCACTTTCACCCTGAGTACGAAATCCAGGTCATTACATCGACGACAGGAAAATACTTTGTCGGGGATTACATCGGCACATTCGAGCCGGGAAACCTTGTGATGACGGGCCCCAATCTCCCGCACAACTGGGTGAGCAGCGTGCCTGCCGGTGACCGCGTGGATGAGCGCTGCCTGATCCTGCAATTCGACGCAGGCCTGGTCGAACGGGGCATCGAAATATTCCCGGAACTCAGGCGCGTGCAGCCCTTGCTCAATGCAGCCCAGTGGGGCGTGCTTTTTACCCCGAAAACCGGCGCGGCAGCCGAACCGATCATGCGCGAAATGCTGGGCGCTCAAGGCATGCGACGCATCAACCTGTTCGTCGGCTTGCTCGACTTGCTCGTGCAAAGCCCTGAGCCGATCAAACTGGCGAGCGCTGCCTATTGCTCCGACCCTGCGCACTACGCGGAGACCCGCATCAATCATGTGCTGTCTTATATTGGCAAAAACCTGTCGCAAGAGTTGCGCGAGACGGAGTTGGCCGAACTCGCGGGCAAAGCGCCAGCGCGTTCTCACGCTATTTCCGGCGGCACACAGGCGTGCCGTTCGTCCAGTATGTGAACCGGCTGCGCATCAACCTCGCGTGCCAGTTGCTGATGTCGGGCGAACTGAGCATCACCGATATCTGCTATCAGGTCGGCTTCAACAACATGTCGAACTTCAACCGGCAATTCCTGATGATCAAAGAGATGTCACCGTCTCGATGGCGCGCGTATCAACAGCTCAATGCGGCCAGCGCGATCGAAGAGCCTGAGCTCACGCACGCGCTGGAAGCGCTCAGGTAGCACATTCATTCCCGGCAGGACCCGGCACCGGATGCATGAAGGCATCGGGAGGGACACGTTGGTCTTCACGCTTTAGCGGTTTTTTCATGAGCTCGATCCGGCGACTGAAAACAACGCATGAATCCAGTTTTATCCGCAGCGCACTCACGGCGCCAACCGCGCCGGCTTTTTCTAATAAACGGAGACAATCGATGACCCGACTTTCGACAAAAACGATCGGCGCGAGCGCGCTGACCCTGAGCCTCGGCCTGAGCCTGATCTGCAGCACGGCGGCGCAGGCCGCGCCCAGCGGGACGGTGGCTTTCCTGATGCCGGACCAGGCATCGACGCGTTACGAACAGCACGACTTCCCCGGCTTCAAGGCGGAAATGGCCAAGCTTTGTCCCAACTGCAAGGTGCTTTACCAGAACGCCAACGCGGACGTGGCGACCCAGCAACAGCAATTCAACTCGGTGATCTCGCAGGGCGCAAAGGTCATCGTCCTGGATCCGGTCGATTCGACGGCCGCGGCGTCGCTCGTTCATATGGCGCAAAGCCAGGGTATCAAGGTGATCGCGTATGACCGGCCGGTCCCGTCGACGCCAGCCGACTATTACGTTTCGTTCGATAACGAAGGCATCGGCCGGGCTATTGCGCAGTCGCTCGTTGCGCACCTGAAGGAGAAGGGCGTTCCGACTAATAAAGGCGGCGTGCTGCAGGTCAACGGCTCGCCTACCGACGCGGCCGCCGGACTGATCAAGAACGGCATTCATTCCGGCTTGCAGGGCAGCGGCTACAAGACCCTCGCCGAGTACGACACGCCTGACTGGGCGCCGCCGAAGGCGCAGCAATGGGTCAGCGGCCAGGTCACGCGCTTCGGATCACAGATCGTGGGTGTGGTCGCCGCGAATGACGGCACGGGTGGCGGCGCCGTCGCGGCGTTCAAGGCGGCCGGCGTGAACCCGGTGCCGCCGGTAACCGGCAACGACGCGACACTTGCAGGCCTTCAACTGATCGTCGCGGGCGACGAGTACAACACGATCCTGAAGCCGAGCGAGATTGTCGCGGCGGCAGCGGCCAAGGTGGCTGTCGGCTTCCTCTCCGGCCAGGCTCCGAAGGCTCAGACGACGCTCTTCAATACCCCGTCGCAGCTCTTCACGCCGACCGTCATCACCGCGAAAAACATCAAGGCCGACGTGGTCGACAAGGGCATCGTCAGCGCCAAGGATCTGTGCACGGACCGCTATGCCGAAGGCTGCAAGGCCCTGGGCATCTCGAACTGACCGGCGCGTACAGGACGGGGTCCGGCTCGAACCGGATCCCTCCACCTAAATCGAGGTACCCGTTCCATGACTGACAATTCCACGACACGATCCAAGCCCGGCAAGCTGGTGCTCAGCCTGCGCGGCGTTTCGAAAAACTTCGGGGCGGTCTCCGCACTGACCGACATTGAACTCGATGTGCACGCGGGCGAAGTGGTCGCGCTGGTCGGCGACAACGGCGCCGGAAAATCGACGCTGGTGAAAGTGCTGGCGGGCGTCCATCAGCCGAGTTCCGGCACCATCACCTTCGATGGCCAGCCGGTCACGCTGCCCGATCCGGGCGCAGCGCTCGATCTCGGCATCGCGACGGTCTTCCAGGATCTCGCGCTGTGCGAGAACCTCGATGTCGTCGCCAACATCTACCTGGGGCGCGAACTGAACCCGCTGCACCTTGACGAAGTGGCAATGGAAGTACGCGCGTGGACGCTCCTCAACGAACTCTCTGCGCGCATCCCCAGCGTGCGCGATGTGGTTGCGTCTCTTTCGGGCGGCCAGCGGCAGACGGTGGCGATTGCCCGATCGCTGCTGCTGGACCCGAAACTGATCATGCTCGATGAACCCACGGCTGCGCTGGGTGTCGCCCAGACAGCCGAAGTGCTGAACCTGATCGAGCGGGTGCGCGATCGCGGACACGCCGTGATCATGATCAGCCACAACATGGAGGATGTCCGCGCGGTGGCGGACCGGATCGTCGTGCTGCGTCTCGGGCGCAACAACGGGGTTTTCTACCCCGACTCGTCGAACCAGGAACTGGTGGCCGCGATCACGGGCGCCACTGAAAATGCCGTATCACGGCGCGCCGGCCGGCAGCAGGCCGGGCAGAGCGTCTAAATCCAAGGAACGATCATGATTAACGAAACGCAAGGCGGTTCGACCCCGCCCACGCTGCTTGATCGCAGTGATGTTCGCGTCAAGCACGCCACCGGTGTCGGCGGCACGCTCAGCGCTTTTGTCGACCGGGTGCGCTCGGGCGACCTGGGATCGCTGCCCGTCGTTGCAGGGCTGATCATCATCTGGACGGTGTTCACGAGCCTGAACCCGGTCTTCCTCTCCGCCGATAACCTCGTGAACCTGCTGTTCGACTGTTCGACGGTCGGCGTGATTTCGCTGGGTATTGTCTGTGTGCTGATGGTCGGCCAGATTGACTTGTCGGTTGGCTCGATGAGCGGTTTCGCTTCCGCGCTCGTCGGCACGCTCTGGGTCAATCATGGCTGGCCGGTGCTTCTGGCGATCGCGGCTGCGATAGTGGTGGGCGCCGCGGTCGGCGCGCTTTACGCGCTGCTGCTGAACCGTCTCGGCATGCCCAGTTTCGTCGCGACGCTGGCCGGGCTGCTCGCCATCCTCGGCATGCAGTTGTATGTGCTCGGCGCGACCGGCTCGATCAACCTGCCTTACGGCTCCGCGATGGTGAACCTCGGACAGTTGATCATCATCCCTGCGGTCATTTCCTACCTTCTTGCGCTGGTCCCGGGCGCGGTGATCCTGTTCATCGGCCTGCGCACGCGCGAGCGCCGCCGTGCATCGAATCTGTCGGCATCCTCGACAGGCAGCCTTCTCGTGCGCAGTGTGATCGTCACGGTGCTGCTTGAAGTCGTGGTCGCGTACCTCAATCAGGGACGCGGCGTGCCGCTGATGTTCGGCGTCTTCCTTGGCCTCGCGGTCGCCATGGACTACGCGCTCAAGCGCACCCAATGGGGCCGCTCGATGAACGCCGTCGGCGGCAATCACGAGGCGGCGCGGCGTGCCGGGATCAACGTCGGCCGGATCTATACCAGCGCCTTCGTACTGTGTGCCGGCTTAGCGGCGCTCGGCGGCGTGCTGACTGCCGCGCGGCTCGCCTCGGCCAGCCAGCAGGCCGGTACCGGCGACGTCAACCTGAACGCCATCGCAGCGGCGGTGATTGGCGGCACCAGCCTGTTCGGCGGCCGCGGCAGCGCTTACTCGGCGGTGCTCGGCATCATCGTGATCCAGTCGATCGCGAGCGGCCTGACATTGCTGAACCTGTCGTCCTCGCTGCGCTTCATGATCACCGGCGCGGTGCTGGCTATTGCAGTCGTCGTCGATTCGCTTGCACGGCAGTCCCGCGTTTCGCATGGACGCGCCTGAAGCACGAAGGAATCACGCAATTTAGGAGAGCAGTCAATGACTGACATGATGAAGGGAAAGGTTGCCGCCATCACCGGAGCGGCATCGGGTATTGGTCTGGAATGTGCGCGCGTGCTGCTCGCCGAAGGTGCGAAGGTCGTGTTGGTCGACCGTGCTGCCGACCGGCTCACACAACTCTGCGCAGAACTCGGGCCGAACGCGTTGCCCCTGCCGATGGACCTGCTGCGTCCGGCTGAGGTCTCTACGCTATTGCCACAAATTCTCGAGCGCGCAGGCGGCCTCGATGTGTTCCATGCCAACGCGGGTGCGTATGTCGGCGGTGAAGTGGTGGACGGAGACCCCGACGAGTGGGACCGCATGCTCAACCTGAATATCAACGCGGCGTTCCGGTCGGTCCACGCGGTGCTGCCGCACATGGTTGCGCAGCAATCCGGCGACATCATTTTCACGAGCTCGATTGCGGGGATCGTTCCGGTCGTGTGGGAGCCCATCTACACGGCCTCCAAATTCGCGGTGCAGGCGTTCGTGCACACCATCCGGCGACAGCTTTCCAAACACGGCATACGCGTAGGCGCAGTAGCGCCGGGTCCGGTCGTTACGGCGCTCCTCGATGACTGGCCGAAGGCCAAGATGGACGACGCGCTGGCCTCAGGCAGCCTGATGCAGCCCAGGGAAGTCGCCGACGCCGTGCTGTTCATGCTGACACGGCCGCGCAACGTGACCATCCGCGATCTTGTTATCCTTCCGAACAGCGTCGATCTTTGACGCGCGAGTGACTTGTGAAGGACGCGGGCCGTGTATGGCTCGTGTCCGCCTGACCATCTGCAGCGCTTCCCAGACAGGCCGTAAGCTATGACTTCAGAAGACCCGAAATCCGGCGCAGCAGACAATGCGCGCTATGTCATTGGCGTGGATGTAGGTACGGGCAGTGCCCGCGCTGGCATCTTCGATCTTGCCGGGCGCATGGTTGCTTCTGCGAAGCACGACATCTCGTTGTTCCATGCAAGCGGTTCTATCGTCGAGCAGTCGAGCAGCGAGATCTGGCAGGCCGTCTGTACCTCCGTGAGAGAGGCGCTGTCGCAGTCGGCACTATCCGCCGATGAGATCGCCGGCATCGGCTTCGACGCCACGTGCTCGCTCGTCGTCCTGGGAGAAGGCGGCCGGCCGCTGCCCGTGGGGCCATCGGAGCAGGCAGAGCGCGACATCATCGTGTGGATGGATCACCGTGCCCTGGATCAGGCGGAGCGCATCAACGCCGGCGGTCACGAGGTGCTGAAGTATGTCGGCGGAAAGATCTCGCCGGAAATGGAAACGCCGAAGCTGCTGTGGCTGCTCGAGAACAGGCCGCACATCTTTGCAGCGGCGTGGCAGTTCTTCGACCTGACCGACTTCCTGACCTGGCGCGCGACCGGAGATCTGTCGCGATCCACTTGCACGGTCACTTGCAAATGGACTTATCTGGCGCACGAGCGGCGCTGGGATGAAAATTATTTTCAAGCCGTGGGTCTGGGCGTGCTGGCCGACGAAGCGTTTGCGCGCATCGGCCAGACGGTGGTCGATCCGGGAACGCCGCTGGGAAGCGGGCTGACGGACGCCGCCGCGGCGGAGCTCGGCTTGCGCACAGGAACGCCGGTTGCGACTGGAGTGATCGATGCCCATGCCGGTGGAATTGGCACGGTCGGCGCCGAAGGTGAAATCGAGTCGTGCCTGGCCTACGTCTTCGGTACGTCGTCGTGCACGATGACCACGACCCGCGAGCCGGTCTTCGTGCCCGGCGTGTGGGGCCCCTATTTCTCGGCAATGGTGCCCGAAACGTGGCTCAACGAAGGCGGCCAGTCGGTAGCCGGGGCGGCCATCGAACAATTGCTGTCGATGCACCCCGCAACACCCGACGCACGCAAGCGCGCGGAGCAGGCGGGCCAATCCTTGCCGGTCATGCTGGCAGGTCTTGCGGTGGCGGCATCGGCCAGTTCATCCGCTACGGTGATGCTGGCGAAGGGGTTGCATATCGTTCCCGAGTTCCTGGGAAATCGGGCGCCCTTTGCCGACCCGAACGCCAGAGCGGTGATCGCGGGCCTCGGCATGGACCACGATCTGGACAGCCTGGTCGCGCTGTACATAGCAGGGATTTGCAGCATTGGATACGGTCTTCGCCAGATCATCGAAGTTCAGGCTGCGGCCGGTGCGCCGATCGAGCGAGTGACCATCAGCGGTGGCGCGGGGCGCCTCGACCTCGTCCGGCAACTGCTTGCTGACACCACCGGCAAGCCTGTGCTTGCCACGGAGGCGGACGAACCTGTTTTGCTGGGCGCCGCGATTCTGGGCGGTGTGGCTGGCGGCCAGTTCGCCAATGTGCGCTCGGCGATGAGAAGCATGTCGCAGATCAGCACGACCTATGAGCCGGCGGCGGGAGATCTCGCCGCCCTGCACGAGACCAGATTCCAGGCCTTCACGCAGTTGCAGACGGTGGCGCGGGCAATTCGATAGGGCGCGGTTTGTGCCGTTTCAGCGGACATCCGCGCTGCTGATCCGATCTGCGCTGAAGAGATTCGCGGATCCACGTTCGATCAACTTGCTGGGTACGATGACCGTGCAGGCGCGCCGCGATGGAGCTGCGAGCCGGAGCGCCAGCATGCGGACGGCCTCGCTCGCGAGTTGCCGAACGTCTTGACGAACCGTGGTCAGCATATAAGTGGGACGCGACGCATCGGGCACGTCGTCGAAGCCGACGATCGATATGTCCTTGGGAACACTCAGGCCGAGATCGAATCGGCATGCATCGAGCGCGCCGAGGGCAATCTGGTCGTTCGCGCAAAAGACCGCGTCGATGTTTCCATTCGCTCTTTTGAAAGCGGCGGCCGTCGCTGCGCTTCCCTCCTCATAAGAGAAGTCGGTATGCAGCGAAACGATCTGCCTTGCGCCCAGACGCTGTGCTTCTTCAACAAAAGCATCGATTCGCGCACGGCTCACGGGCGCATCTTCCGGACCGCCAATGCATAGAAAGCGGCTGTGTCCCGCTTTACGCAATGCTGCGGCGATGCGCTTCGACGCGTTCGCATTGTCTGTTGCGACACTATCCACGCGCCGCGCCGTGGAATGCCTGTTGAAGAGCACGACAGGCACGTCGTGTCGCTGGAAGGCCCTGATGTCGGCGGCCGAAAGGTCGGCGCAGGAGATGAGTCCATCGAGTGGAAAATCCAGCGCACGGCCGAGCGTGTCATGAACCGCCTGGTCGCTCTCGACCGTGATAAGCAGCAACTTCGAGTTTGCCGCAGCCAACGCCTCGCCTAGTGCAAACAAGACATCGGGGTTGTATCGCAGTGTGTATTTTGTGACGATGACGCCAACCGCCTCGGAGCGCCCGAGAATGAGCGATCGCGCCAGCGCGTTTGGCCGATAGTTGAGCTCTTCCGCGATAGCGAGCACGTGCGCACGTGTGTCCGGGGAGATAGGACTGTCTTTCTGGAAGCACCGCGATACGGTCGATTGCGCCACGCCCGCAGCGAGCGCAACGTCGTAGGACGTCGCGCGGGCAGGGCGGGGCAAGGCGGTGTCTATTGGCGGCATGGCGTGGGTGTTGGACGGAGCTGAATCACTGACCTGGCGAGATACCGAATGACTTCGCGGTCAAAAGTGCGATTCTAACCGGGCCGCCCCGCTCAGGCCGTCAGGCTGATTGCAGCGACAGCTTGCTGAGTCTCGTACGGTAACAGGCGCAGCGGCGCCACATAGCCGTTATGGTCGACGCCGAACCCCTCTTGGGCCGCCGCCGCGACGATCGCCGGAGACCATACGATGTGCTTCTTCTGGTCGCCCGTCGTCGTGACCGCCACAAGCAGCGGTGTGTCGCCAACAGATCTGACGGAGCGCCAGACGTTCGCCGGCACCGAGTACAAGGCCTGGCGCGGCACGGTAACGGGCGTCTTGTCGGCGCCCTCGTTCAGGATCAATTCGGCTTCACCGTCGAATACGATCAGGACCTGCTTGGCATCCACGCGATGAGTCCCGATCTCCTGCCCCGGATCGATCCGCAACCAGTCGATGGAAAACCCGTGTGGATAGAGAATGTCGGCCTGCTGGTTGCGGTCCTGCGTGATGCCGAAGCCCACGATACTTGCGACCTCTGCGCGATGGCCCGGCAGCACACTGCCGAGAAGGGCATGCCGCGACCATTTCCGGTCGGCGACCGTGACCATGCGCTTGCGCATTTCATCGGGCGAATAGTGACGCAGGCTCTCGGCTGTCTCCTGGTCGATGGGCTCGAGCAGCGCATCGTCTGCAGGCTTCGCTGTGCCGTTGCTGGTGTCGACAAGGAGATTTTCCTTGGTCAGGTAAAGCCCGTGTCGCGCCGCCTGTTCGAGGATCGATGGATGCCAGATGATGCCTCCGGTGTCATCGCCGCCAAGCGCCGAAAAAATCCAGCCGTCGTCATTGCCAATATTGCTGAAGCCGCGAAAGATCCAGGTAGGGATGCTCAGTACGTCGCCGGGCTCGCCGATCACGGTGCCTTCGTCTCCATTCGCACCCCACCGGAATAGCCAGCGGCCGCTGAAAATCATGAAGACCTCTGCCGTGTAATGCACATGGAGATTGTTCACGACACCGGGCGGCATGGCCGCAACGCCAAGACTGAAGCCATGTGGTTCGCGCAGATTGACCACTTGGTCTTCGCTTTGCGACACACCTGCCCCGATCAGCGAATAATTTTCCTTGCGCTCGGACCCCTTCATCTTGCAGTCGATGAACGCGACCTTGCACGCCACCATGTTCGATCTGAGAACCAGCCGGCTCTTCGCCGCGGCCTGGTCGAGCGTCTCTGCTTCACTCATGTTCACTTCTCCGTTCCCGTTTTTTGCGATTTTATGCATTCGAATGCATAGGCTAATGCAAAACAGGCGGAAAGGGCAAGTTCATTGAAAAACCGGCGTGCTGGCCCGATCGTCAGGAGATATCGGTTTCGAGATAATGCGCAGCCTGCGCCACCGCAATGTCGATGAAATTTATCAACGCAGGATGATCGTCGTCGGATCGCCAGATCAGGTCCAGGACGGCGCTGACGGGTTTGTCAATATCGAGTGGCCGGAAGGCGACGCCCGGGAACCGCATGTGCCTCGCGGACGCCGGAACGATCGCAAGCCCCACGCCGCTCGATACCAGCGCCACGACCGTGTAGAGCTGGGTTGCGTCCTGCACGATCTCGGGCACGACCCCGGCTTCGTGAAGAATGTCCGAGACGATCTTGTGGAAGTAGAACGCGTCCTTGCGGCTGAAAAGAATGAACGGTTCGGCTGCCAGTGCTTCGACCGGCACGCGTTCGAGGTGCGCCAGCGGATGGTATTCGCCGAGCGCCAGCATCATGGGTTCGCGGATCAGCGTGCGCGTGGAGAGTTCGCCGCTGTCATTGCCGATCGGCCGCACGAACCCTATGTCCATCTCCCCCGCGAGGATCGCTTCGCGCTGCCTTTGCGTCACGCCTTCCCGCAGTTCGAGGCGTATGT
>NZ_CP014312.1 GCF_001557535.2 Burkholderia sp. PAMC 26561 | reverse complement strand
GCCTCCTTTGAGACCAACCCCAGGGAAAACTTCTGAAGCAGTGAGATAGTCGTCGATTGAACGCACGCGGTCATCGTTGAGCATAGACCCGCGGAACTCATCCAAGCCCATACCGCCCGAGAACCACCGTGCCGGAATAATCATGCATAAGAATCTGGGATCGAGTTCTTTGGCCTGCTCAACGAATTGCTGGTAAATGGGGCGTGCCTGTGTGCCGAATCCGTCAGTGTTGAGTTGGTACGGCGGATTTCCAATGATGACGTCGAACTGCATGTGTTCCCCAAACAGCTCGGTGACTCGAGCCTTAATGTTGGCTGTGTGAATGAATGCATAAGCATGGGTTTCCGATGCCTCGCCGCGATCCAGTACCGCTTGGCTGACGCCGCAAAACGTGCATTTGCCATTGGCCCATGTGTGCTCGGTACGCTCGAACCAGATATTGCCCATGTCACTGGCGAAACCCTTGGCAATGGAATGCATACCATTGGCATGCTTGGAGCAATACACGCTGCGCCGCGCCAACAGGCTGGTCAGGCGGGTGATGCCGATGCCAAACACCTGTTTGGTCAGAATGTGGTTCACGCGCTCCTGCAAGTCCGGGATTTCCCTTGCGAGGCCCTTGGTGAGACGGGTGGCGATCTCGCGCAGGAAAACACCCGACTTCGTGCACGGGTCTAGGAACCTAATGGTTTTGTCCGCCCACAGGTCGGCCCCGTCATGATCGGCTGCCCATGCCTCGGCCAGAGTATCCAGCATGCGGTTAGCAAGCTCGGGTGGTGTGAAGACCTCATCGTTCGACAGGTTGGCGATGCATGTCAGCACATCCGGGTTACGGCCTTGCAGTGCAAAACTAGCTTGAGCGCTCATGGAGCTTCCATTGGGCTGTCCCCTGCCGCGGCTGCGGCCAGATCGCGCACCGTCATGGATAGGTGAGTTCTTACAGGCGTGAACATTTCGTGCTTGCCCAAATGGGCAAAAAGCGAACCCTCTGCGCTGAAGGCAGACGAGCCGGTAAGGACGTCAAAGCGGAAGTCGCGCCGCTGGTACTTGCCTTTGCCTAGGTAGCCCCATTCGGCAAAGTCGATAGGCCGGCCGTCTTTTGCGCGCATGGTCAGTGCGTCGCCGTGGACCATGTTCTGCGACACCACATGCGATGCTGCCTGGTACAGGTCGTCCGTCGCATCGAGGTTGAGATATTCGGAAAATATCTTCAGCGTGTTGGCGCGGCACTCAGCGATGTTGTCCGTCAGCAGTTCGATTCCGTAGATGCACATTAAAGCAAGCAGTGCGTAGTGCTGCCGCTCGAAGTCAGACTTGCCATATTTGAGTTCCACAGCAGCTAGCTTACGCTGAAGTATCTGTACGATGAAGTTACCATTCCCACAAGCCGGCTCTAGGAAGCGGGAGTCGATGCGCTCGGTCTCGTCCTTCACAAGGTCAAGCATTGCTTCGATCACCCATGCAGGCGTGAATACCTCGCCGTGATCGACGACGCGTTGTTTGGACTTGACGATGCTCATGGGTTGGTAATTAGCTAGCGGGAGCGGTTGAATTATAGATTTTTCAAGACATCAAAGATGTGGCAGCAACTCCCTACAAGTCCACAATACGAATTGATGTCCAAAAAGCAAAATATAGGATGATATCCCGCTATTGGCCGGTTGCCGCCTCATCCGACCGAAGGCCCTCAATCAAAACACTGGCGTCCCGTTTCCCTGGTTCAACTGTGACGGAAAATCGATGTGCGAGGTCTACTCGTCGGCCGGCTGCAACGGGTCCAGTTGAGTGGCGAGCGCGAGCGCCCAAGCCGTCCAAGCTTCGCGGTCGCCTTCATACGCGCGTCCCTCAATCGCCGCTGGCGTGGCATTGATCAGTTGCACATACTGCCGAATCTGTTGGGCTTGTTGATGAGCGGCCACCTGCGCAAAGAGCCGGCTAACCCGGTCGGCTTCAGCTTGCGCGATGCGATCGCGCTCGCGTTGTTCGGTCTCTTCACGCCGCTTTGTTTCCCGTTCGATGTCTTGCTGAAAGGTTGAGCAATCCATCTCGTAAAAGAACTGGCGTCCTTTGCGCAGCTGCCGCTCGCCCGCGAACACAATCGCGATCGCAATCTCGCGCAGCTGAGCTTCGAGCTTGCCGGCCTCGCCATCGCACCAAAACAGGCGTTCTTCGGCTTCGTTGTGCTTCCACCGGGCCACCTCCACCTCGATCGCCATTGGCTCACGATCGGGGTCTTTCGCTGCCGTGCGTCCACGCGGTCGGATCTTAACGGCGGCATCCACCGACACCGCGATGCGCGAGTCGCCCACTCGCAGACTGATCTCACGCGCCTCACGGCCGCGGACTGAGGGCTGGACATCGAACTGGAAAAGCACCGTTAGCAGATTGCTTAAGAAACACAAGCGGCGTTGCTCGAAGCGGCTGGCAAAGCGAGGGCCGTCCCAGGAGTAGCCCGATTGCGATTGCTTTACTCGACGCACCTCATCTTCCTGCAGCAAGCGCCCGATCATCGGATGGGGTTGATCCAGCGTGTGAAGGAAGCGAAAGCGCTTTGGGAACGCTTTAACGATGCGCGCTTCCACCTGATCCAGGGTCTCGTCATAGACCGGTGGCTTAGGCAGGGCATTGGCACGCGGTGTATCGGTGTCGCCGGGCTCACCATCCCCAGTACTGGCTTCAGCAAAAACCTGTCGAGGCGTCGGCCCGACTTCAATCCAATCAGACGCACCTGGCGCGCGGGGCGGCAGGGGAATGGGCTCACCCGTTGACCCGCTTGGCGTTTGGCCCAATAACCACGCGGCGGCAGCGGTACTGCGCCGCGACGACAGGCTTTCGCCAGGCCCACGTCCGAAATCTGCAACGTTTTCGCAACCACCGTGATTGGATCGGCCCAGACCCGATCATAGAGTTGACGACGCGTAAAAAGATACCCCATCGTGCGCTCCACCTAGCCCGTGTCTTACGAAGAGGCGTTTAATTTACACGCGGATGCGCTCAACTTCATCGAGGCTGATGTCAACGTGCCCGCGGTCGTAGAGCTGAGTGGTGCGGGTCGACGCATGATTGGCCATGGCCGCTGCGTTTTCAAGCGTGCCGCCGTTTTTCAGATAAGCGGTAATGCCGGTCGCGCGAAACGTGTGATTGCTAATCTTCGTGTCGAGGCCGGCCTCGAGCGCCCGACGCGTCACCATCGCGTACGCATTGGCCTGGGGCAGGGCGGTGGCGCTGAGCCGTCCGGTGCCGCGTTGAATGGTGCGAAACAGCGGCCCCTTGCCCTCGCCGCCAATCCCGGCGCCTTCGATATACGCATCTAGATACGTTTCCAGCGCGTGGTGACACGGCATCTCATGCTGCTTGCCGCCTTTTTCGCGCAAGCGCACCCATAACCGTTTGTTCTGCGTGTACACATCATCCACGCGCATCGCGAGCGCCGCACCCACCCGGGCGAATGAAAACACCATCAAGGCAATCAACGCCCGATCTCTAAGCCCAATGGGTGTGCTGACATTGATGCTATCGAGCAACTGCCGGGCTTCGGTTGCATCGAGCACGGGCGTCTTGCCCTTGCGGGTCGTATGACTGGGCCCGCGCACCGAGGCGGCCGGGTTGTGCGGCACGATCTGGCCGGTCATGAGCCAATCGAACAAATGCCGAATAGCGGCCAGGTGCTGTTTGACCGTCGGCGCCGACAAAGTCTGTGTTTGCGATTCGATCCATGCCGCCACGTGCAGCGGCTGCACCTCGGTCATGGACCTCACGCCGGCCTGATCGCACCACGCGAGAAACTCGCCCACCGCATGCGCATACGCCCGCCGCGTGTTCGGATTGCGAATTGCCGCTGCGAAGAATTCCAGAAAGCGCACGCGCGTGTTTTCGGGCGCCTGGGCGACGATCGTGGGCAACGCGCCGGCGCCCCGAATAATCAGTGCTTTTTCAGCCATGGGCACTCGCATGTTCCGACTGTTGATCTCGCTGCGCGCTCGCCTGATCCAACAACTGCTCGAGCTCCTGCATGGTCGCGGCTTCGATTTCGATATTGCCTACTTTCAGGCGCAGCTTGCGGCCCGCTCTTCCTTGAAACCACGCCGCGACGGCTACGCCAATGGCGGGACCGGCGATCTGGGCGAAGGGAAGCACAAACTCTCCGACCAGGCAGCCGCTCGCGCCGGCGCAATCCATCGTGAACGCCACCGGGTGCGCGATAACGCCGGCGTCGCGCAGTTGCTGAAAAAATGCGCACACCGTGGCCTGACACTCCGGCGCAAACAACTCGCCGTCGCCGGCGCCGGGCAGGAGCTTGATGCGAAACGATGGATTAGCTGCCACGCAGTCTCCTTTTGATCGGGTCGCCGGCGCGGTTAATGCAACGGCCGCGTGCCACGACGCAGATTGGCGGCCTCGACTTGCGCAAGGATGTTGGCGAGACATTCCGCTTTGAGCTCGGCGATGGTCGATTCAACCAGCGCATGGCCGCGATATGCCGCCATGCGCCTGTCAATCACGGCGTCGGTCGCCTGAAGAACGGCTTTCACGCTGTCGGGGTTGTCGCAGTCGAACTCCATCGTGAGCACCACCTCTTCGAGCCACTGCAGCGTGGTGAGAACCTCGTCGAGCGAGGCCAGCGGGTCTTTCGGGGCGTCGGTCATGGGCTGCTCAGCTATATGTGATAAAGGACATTATCATATATATAAAAGGTTGGTTTGAACAAAAGTTAGGCGTGGGCATGGGCGGTGCTGCAAACCACGCAAGGAGTCTTTAAATGCACCTATCGTCTAACAAATCGCGCGCTTGTCCTTGGACCCGGCGCCGCATCAAGCTTGGAGAAGCCGTATTGCGTCTTCTAATTGTCGATGACAATCAAAACGCGGCTGAAGCGTTGGCGGCCTACCTGTCGTTTGAGGAGATCAACTGTCAGACGGCGTTCGGCGGCGTCCAAGCGATCTCGGTGGGCGTCGCCTGGCGCCCGCATGTAATCCTTATGGATATCTCAATGCCGGACTGCAACGGTTTTGAGGCCGCGCTGGCGTTGCGGCAGGATGCGCGCACCCGCGAAATTACGATTATTGCCTTTACCGCGTTGGATGAAGCGGAAGTGCTCCGCCATCTGACTGACCATGAATTCGACGGGTATTTCCAGAAAGGTCAGTCGCCGACCCATTTGCTCGCGCTGATCTCGAACTTCGCCATTTAGTAAGCTAGGTACATCCATCGAGGAAATTTTTGTCGCACCACATTTCGGCGAAATTGCGGGCATAGCCGATTGCCTTTAATTCAGTCGCAAACGCTGGAGAACAACTCGTCTCGTGCGAGGTTTTTGGTCCTCCGCTCAACGACACTCGCGAAATCGCCGCGCGACCGACGAAGTTTGTGCCGATCTGTTCGACAATGCATTCGATATTGAAGTCTCGGTAGACGAACTGCATACGCCTCCTCCGTGTAGCCTCAGCATGCAGGTCCGGTTTCGGGGATGGTGAGTTAGGAACCTCAATGAACCAACACCTCACCGACGATGATGCGTTCGTGCTGGCGTCCTGTATGTCTCACCAGCTGGTGACAGCGGGGGCAACGATCTCTCCCCACGAAATTCAAATTCTGATCGAGCATCTGGATCAGATCGCCGGGCTCAACCCGGCCGAGAAGACGTCAGTTTTTCTCGCGCGTGAGGATTTGTTTTTTGGGCGTTACCGCGAGGCGGCAACGCGCATTAGCGAGTTGTTGCTGATTCCTCGACGCTTATAGAACCGGCATTGCATACCGGGGAAGGTCGATCGTAAAAATGCACCCAACGCCCGGTTTGTCCAGAGCGGTGAGCGTGCCACCATAGGATTCGACACTTCGCCGGGCGATCGATAGGCCCAGTCCCAAGCCGCTCTTGTCGGTCGAGTACTGCTTGAACGGTTGAAACAACAAGGCAACGCTTTCTGGCTGCAACCCCCCACAGTGGTCTTCTACGTCGATCAAAATACGATCCGCAACAGCATGGACCCGCAACATCACTTCGCTATGGGCATATGTAAATTTGAATGCGTTTTGCAGCAGGTTGCCCAGCGCAGCATAGAGCAGATCCCGATCACCCTTAACGGCAAGCTGGGGCTCGACATGGGACACCGAGAACTTGCATCCTCTCACGCGCGCTGCGAGTTCCGCCGCATGCCGCACCTCGACAATAAACTCCGCTATCGAAAACACGTCCGCAAAAGCTGGATTCCCCGTCTTTTCTCGAACCTCATTCAGTGAACGATCAATGAGGTCGCGCAATCCGGTCAAGCTTCGTTTTAACAGCGTCCCCGTCGCGCCTGAGAGCGTTAAATTTCCCGCATGGGCAGCATCAAAAGCGAGCGAGGCCGTGTTGAGATAATTCCTAAGCTCGTGGGCGAAGAAACCCGCCTGCTCATTGGCTTCTAGGGTTTGCCTTTCAGCAGCAATATTATCGCGTTGGTAACCAAATTCGGTGACTGCGTCGGCAATCGCATTGTCCAGGCAACGGTTGAGCGTCCTGAACTCATCCACCGCAAAGGGAGCATCTCGCTCGTAGGCGAGGTCGGTGATGGCTTGGCAAAGGTCGCCGTAGTCATGCACCACTTGGCTTACATTAAACCCGAGGTCAAGCAGGGCTCTACCATGCAGTGCCGCAGACGTACCCATTTCTGAGGTTACGCCGCCGCCTGCTGGTCCAGAAATCGTACGGCTATCCAGCGGCTCGGCCGTCTGCTCCACTCGCAACGTCCTGATCAGCTGATCTAAAAACAGCGGAACGCCATTTTCAAGTTGATCGACCGTCGCCTCCCGCGAAGGTCTTAACGCCACTTTCGCTCGGCACCGGGCTATAAGCTCAACGCGGTTATTGAACAAAAAATCGTGCATCATCGGCAACACCCCACTTTTCTGCGGCTGTTCGGCCTAAGCCGGTGTTCTGGCAAAAAAAGGTGCGCTGCGGGCGCTGGGCGGCGCAGGCGTAGTGCGCGTTCTGTTATCAAAAAGCTGATGGGAAAAATGAACGCGCATCTGCTCAGTATGAGGCTTTTGTCTAACCTTCAAGGATTGATAACGTCATCACTCACGATCGGAAGAAACCAGCTTGGCCAGCAGGCGTTTGGCACGTTCCTGCTGCGGAGAAAACAAAATCGTCTGATCTATCACCGTGTTTATTCTGCCGGTCCAATATCGAAGATCCATTCCATGGATACGTTTGATGCGACCGCCATAACGCCCTGTCTCACTAACCATGGATGATAAATGATCAAGAATCACATCAGCATTTCTGGCTGACATGATGTGAGCACGAGGTAAAGCTAATGCTTCTTTTATTTTTTCACGCATGTGTGGCGCTTTTTCTAGGATGACGGAATGAAAGCGCATTACCCGAGCCTAGACACGCATAAGGCGAGGTTGCAAACGCTGGCAAAGCCTTTAAGCGCATAAATAGTAGAAAATTGGCAACTGTCGCGTGATTGGAGGGCTATTTGCTTTCGGACGCGACCACCTGTTAGCTGCTGGCGTCGGGCTTGCTTGCTACATACGATCTCAGCGTCGGCGTTGACATAACACCTGATCTAATCCGCACCCCTTGTCTCTACCAGGCGAGAGTCACTTCCCGACCCATCTCAGCCATTTGGCAGCGGTGAAGTCGACTGACTGCAATAGGATGTTCAGCAGCCATTCTACTTTTAGTTTTTTCGTACCGGAGCAAACGATCCGGACGGCGCACCTTTTCAACGTCTTCAAGGTTTTGATTGGTCAACTAAGGCGGCTATCTAACAGTACGGGGCGGCAGGCCAAGCTTTACAATCGCTTTTGGAAATGTTATTTCCAATGTGTTCTGTGCGTAAGCCATTTCTTTAAATGAATTTCTCGTTGGCACTCCCGGATAAAACTGAACGCCTATTCCGCTGATTTGAAAAAGCTCGCGTGCAAGGAACATTCCGAGCCCCATTCCATTCGATTTTCTCGCAATTGCGGCTTCGCCAGAGTAACTTTCGCTAAATATCTTGTCGGCTTCATCGCATTTCACCTCAAGGCTATTCATGGACAAGCTCAGAACAAGCGATCCAACACCATCGGAAACAAAGGAAATGGCTATCGAGCTTGAATGCGCGGAATACTTGCACGCATTTTCTAAAATATAGTAAAACCCGGCGCTAAACGTTTCATAGTCAATCAAAACCTCATAATTGCAGTTTGACTGGCTTATTTTTATCGACTTTTGCTGAAGTTCTTGGAAGAAGAGACTAGTGCTATTTTTTACCACCTTATGAATCGTGTGCCATAAAGGCTTAATATCGATGCGTCGTTGAGGATTTAAGCGTTCCAAAACGGCAAACTCGTTGGACATCGCCTGAGAATTTTTTAACAAACGTAACAGAGCAGATGCGGTTTCCTCTTGGTTTCCAGCAATATTGCGTTTCAAAGTATTAAGTTGAGATTGAGCATCTGCCGTCAAGCTGTCCTGATTCGCCAGGCTATAAATTTCCAAAGATACTCGACCGCTTAGAGTCCGAAGATTATGGACAATTCGACTGGCCTCTCTGCGGCCTTCGGTTCGCGCCGCGTTGCGCACATCGATTGCCATAGGAAGGGTCCCATGCAACAGTGAGAGCTTTGCGCGAAAGCGCTTGCTGCTACTGAGGTCGTTAGCTTCAGGGCTGCATAAAAAGGCTGTGCCAATTGCTTCGCTTGTCAAAATTCCGCGTCGACGTGGACCCGATTTCCCACATGACATCGTCAATTCCGACTCGACGTGGCAGCTTTTCAGACATTGCTCACAGCCGGGATCTATTTGGGAGAGCAGTTTGCCGCCTGCAGCATCAATCAGCAGAACATGCGAGCGATCAAACATTGGTCAACCCACTCAGCTGATAAAGCAGTTGAAGATATTCATATGGATCGGCATTCTTTCGGAGGCGGCCGTCCGTTACGCCCCAAGCATCGTGAAACGTTTCGCCGCGAGGTTCCGCTGAGTAAATCACAACCTTTTTGTCTTTTCCAAAATGACTCTTTAGTGCCTTGGCCAGACCCAGACCTTCGTCAGTGAACCCGAGTGCCTTTCCCACGCCCTGAATATCAACGAAGAATATATCGATCGCACCGATTTCTGGCGTGCTAAAATTTACGATATCTTTTTTAATTGAAACGTTTTTCCACCCGGCTTGCCGTATTATTTTTATAACGGGAAAATCGGTTTGATCATCAATGAATAAAATTCGTGTTTTTTGCATTACCGAGTCACGATCAGGCGCGGCTTGTGCGGTCAATTGTGGGTTCTCGCTTGTCGCTTCACGGCTCCCTAAAAAACCATGCTGAGTAACGTTTTGAGATACGTTTGGCGCATGCTGTGGAGCACTGCTCTCTTGAGATTTCCTAGTCTTATTGTTGATATAGGTCGCAAACGCTGCAATGATTGCCAGCCCCGTTAGAATAATCGTTATCCCTGAGCCACTGAAGAACCATTCTTTATTTTTTTCAAGTAAATCAAACACGATCGTCTCCGCAAGCTAGTTGTAACTAAATGTTTAGATCGAAAATATAGATACATGCGATCACTGCTGTCAAGCGGCGACTCTGCCTGTTGTTTTGGGGTTTGATCCGCACACCCGGTACTTGAAGAATAGCTTTCGGATGCTTCGGACTACTTTCGTTGGCTAACCGTGACGGTCGCAATGGAGTACACGCTAAGGCATCCTGGTTGACCGCAGGAGCGCCCGCCTGGATAGGAACCTTTGCGATACGAGCGCCGAGAAAGTTGATGCTTTTATGCTGAATGGGGCGCTTGACGCAAAGGGAATGGAGTGATCCGTCAAGTGTCAATTGGCGAACAATGCAGGGACGTTCGAGCGTCCGTGTGTATTTGCCAGCGAGAGTCGGTACTTGGCCGGATCCTGTCTGGTGACCCCGGCCGAGGCTGCCACTAACCGTTGTCAATTCGCTTACTTAAACGAGTGCAATTAGGCGCCTTCTAAGAGTTCGAGGCCACTGTCGTGCGCCATTGCAGTGGGTATGTCTTCGCCTTCGTCGGCAGTTTCATCAGTGGTCAGCGCAGTATGGCCAGTGATACGCGCCACTAGTTCCATAAGCAGCTTCTGGCGGGCGGCCATGAACCCGGTAAAGTCGTTAGCGTAAATTTCTGGAACTGGGATGCAGTGCGATTTCAGATAGTCGGCAAGTGCAGCTTTGGCGATGGGTGGTTCGATGATTTGCCCGTTTGGGCCAGCCTTTCCCTTTTCCAGCTTTTCGAGATAGCTGGAAGGTGCAACACCACCAATGATGCGGTTCGTGCGATAGCCAAGCGGGGTCTTGTTGACGACGGAGTCGTAGAGTGAAGCCGGCAGCTTCTGCGACTCGCACCAAGCTTTAGGGAAGATATGGTGAATGTCGACGGCTTCGTCAAAGAAGACGATTTGGTCAAAGGTTTGACCGCTACGGAAGTCGATAGCACCCTCGCGCAGAAGGAGCGCTTGCAAGCCCTTGTAGGCGGCAGAGAGTCGCGAGCGCATGGTTAGCAGGCGGTCGGCGCGCAGCACCCCATCGGTGACAGTGGTGGGTTTCGGGCCGCCATCAAGCCAGGCTGGCACTTCAAGGATGTCCTTGGCAAAACGGCTTTCGACTGTCGAGCCGTAAAGTTCACCAAACACGCCGCACCAGTACCAGCGGGCAATCTTGTCGTTGTTGGTCGTGTGCTCAGCCTTGTCGCCGATCTCAGCAAAGATGGCTGCAAGGGGAACGAGTTGCGTCTGGTAGGGCAGATCAGCGACGCGGTGTATTTGTTGTTGGCGCAGGAATTTAGCCGCGCGCTCAAATCCGGCACGCACAGCATTGCAGTGCTTCTTGTAAGCGGTCAGAGGCAGATCAAGTAATGATTGGCGCGTGGCCCGAATGGCGGGCCAGTCATTTTCTTTCTTGGTTGGGTCAGATATTGCGGCGAGGCGCAGTTCCTTGGTGTGCAACAGTGCAATGGCCTGCAGAAAATCAGTGGCGGCCACGTTGGCCAGCACACCTTGCGCCTGGCCGGCGGCGCTGCCGAAATTTCCGAGACGTTTGTGAATTCCGAGCTTGCGATCGGCGTTATCGGATTTCTCGTCGCCGAGCCAGTCATCGCGTAGCTTGTAGCCCTGGGCGGCATACATGGCAGTGAGCAACTCGAAGGCATCCAACGCCTTGCCCCCCGTGTTGACCTTCTCAAAGACAAGGCAGACTGCTTCATGGGAGGTGTCAGCACCGAGGGCAATGACGGGCACCTGGTATTCGGTGAAGTTTTTCAATACGTCGTTTTTAAATTCTTTAAAAACTTCGCGCACCTCGGGCTTGCCTTTGGCAATCCAGAAATCGCCGAATTCCTCTTGCCATGTGTCCCAGTTGAACGCTTGATTGAGCGGATACATCAGGTTCTCATATTCAAGCTCCGGCGACGACAGGTCAAGCGCAATGTCCTTGTCAAAATTTTCCTTCAGCTTACGGTCTTCGGGCACTGCGAAGATCGCCGAGTCGCGGTCGGTTTCGGTATTTAGCGCCTTACGAATGTCGATGTAGAACCACCGCTTGACCAGCCGCTTTTTGGCAGTGATGGTGGAAACAACTTGCCGGCGCATGCAGCTTTGATAAAGCGAAGTCATGCGCTGCTGACCGTCGAGCAACAGCTGTTCGGGTTTCGTTTGGGCCGCTACCGGGGCACCTTCAATGGGCCGATAAGCGAAGACCACACCCGTGTCGATCTTCGACTTGAGGGACATCAGCGCTCCCATCGGGAATCCCCGCGAAACGGACGCGATGAGACTCATAATGCGTTCTTCTTCCCACACCCAGCTCCGCTGGAAGTCTGGCAGCTGCAGCTTCCCGTCCTCGCAAGTCGTAAGCAGCGTCTGGAGTGATACCGGATTTGTGTCGAAAGTCGTCTTGGCCATTAGTTCAGAACCCCCGTACTTTTATGTTAGGCAACCCAAGGCCGCCATTTTTCAATAATCTTCGAGTAAAACCGAAAAATTTATGCGTGGTCAAAGACGGTTCCACAGTTGCCGTGATTTTCCGTGGCGAGGCAATAAATCAATTCGGTTCAAGAGTGAACCGTTGGCATCGCTGCCCGCTCACCGCCAACAACTAACGACTTCGCTTGGCCGAATCCGGATGATTGCGGGCTTTGATCGCACCGTTAATTCTCTTGCCTCTACGCATCCGTAGAACGATCGCCACGTCAATTCACAATGCTAAACGCCTAAAGTTGACTAGCAATTTTCATTAACGGTGACGCCCGCCTGGATCCAAATAATTATGGTTGCGTAATGTGCCCGTCCTTTTTCGGCTGTCCATCCATGCAAGCCAGCCAAGCCGATAGGTTCGTGCATCCACCAACGCGTGATGTTCGCGCGGGTCGCTATGGTATGCAGCCACCACCTTGCTGTGATAAACCGTAGAGTCAATCAACGGACGTAAATCAAAATACTTTTTCATCAGATTAGGAACGCGAGCAGTGCCCAACAGATTCATTAAAAACCCAAAGTCAGTTCCTGAATCACAGGCGGCTTGAACCGCGCGCGGTGCGCCGCTTAACCACGCATGAAGCTTAGCGCGTGCTTCAACTAACCTATGCCCGGATCCGCCAAGAAGCGGCACTACCTTGCTACGAACAAAATCAGTGCAATCGGAAATTTGCCACGTGTCGGTCAGCTCGACATAAAATTCTCGTTGCCCGTCTTCGGCGACCAACGCAAGGCTGATCAGTTTCGGTGCCGAAGGACCGTAGCCGGTGTACTCGGTATCTAAAAACAGCAGCATCATTTCTCCACTTTACTGACTTACCGCTCGTAGCTGGATTCTTTTGGACAAACCTCACGCTGCTGCCATTACACTGATACTAAGCTAATGTTCAACTGCTCCGTGATGGATACGACCACCTCGGGCCTCTATGCGCCCAGAGACATTCAAAACCCGCCCGATGACCAGCGAATCGTCGCCCGGTGTCAGGCACTGGGTTTGACACTGCTGCAAGCTGTGCAACTGGCCAATGCCGGCGATCCAATGGATTCGCAAGCGCCTGCGTGTGCTGGGACTTGACTTCATCACCTACGAGTTACTGGCCGGGCACAAACAAGGCGACGGCCTTCAGATGGCTGCGGTGTCCTGCAACGTAAGTTATCGCGGTTCTCTTACGAAAGACGACTTGCTGATGATCCTCACTACGGGCGTCGTGCCTACTAAGTTTTTTGCGCATATCGGGCACTTCCTTGATGAGGTGTCGGCCGCAGTCGTCGTACGTAGCGTCGAAGAAGCCGCGCAGAAAAGTCAAATGCCCGCCCACCAGATCTGGAAAAACATTGCTCAGCTCGCACTTCGTCACAGCGATTATCGCAAGCCGCTGTGGGCGTTGTTCACGGCGACAGAACCGGCATTTTCTCGCTGACGATAACTCACTCGCCCCCTCTTGCCTCAACCCGCCCAGATCTCCCAGTTGCTTGAATAGTAATTGTGATTGCATGACGCGCAAAGCCGCTTTTCCTCGCCAACAAGGTTTACTTTTCTGGCTGGCATCGTGCCACAACGCTCACATGGCATGACAACGTCCTCTGGCTTGGCTCCCGTTGCGAATAAAGAGTCGATGTGCTCGGTACTTAATCTCGGCGGCAGTGTCATCTGGACTCCTAAATGTATAGATTAATCAAATGTGGTTGAAAGACTGACCCCGGGTCAAAAAAGCGCAGGCTGCCTCTCCGATGCGATCGGTACAACCTTGAACTGGGCCAAGCGTTTTCGTGCTTCCGAAAGATCGTGCAACAACTGACGCTGCAACCATGTTTCTGCGCCTCCACCGAACGCCAGGTCGAGTCGCAACGCCATTTCAGGCGAGATACCCGCTTTGCCACCCAGCAAATTCGTCAACGCTTGCCGGCTTACGCCTAACGCGCGCGCGCACTCTGTCACAGACAGCTCGAAGCGTTCGAGGCAATTCTGGCGAACCAGCGTACCAGGATGAGAGAAATCGGTATCGGACATGACACTACGATAAAGCCAGTTACTTATTTCGTCAACAGACAATCGACACTTGTCATGGGACGATCCGGCAGGTTTTTTCTGCACTCGAGGATGAGCCGTCTCCTCCCTCAACTGGCGATCTTCTGCTTCGGACAGATCTCGCCAGAACGGACTCCGCCCGTGGCGAATATGCAATATCGGATGGGCGTTTTCTTCTAATATTGCCGCAATGAGTTCCGGCTCCATTGCGAGCACTGCTCGCCAGCCAGAGCGTTGGGCTGAAGGTTCTTTTCCCGCTTCCCATTCCTCAACGTGTCTCAACGCAGCAGCGACCACAGCCTGCGCGAAATTCGGGTCCCGCAGCTGTGCGACGAATTCGCCATGCCGCACCCACTGCTGCTCGACATGCTCTTCGTGCATTCGGTCAAAACTCGCTGTGACCTGATCCAAGATTCGCGGCCGATGACGGCCCCGGCTCTCTGTTGGCATAGATATCTTTCCAGATAAGCATTCACACATTTTGAACACTATAGATTGTAGCCCTAAAGTGTTCAGCGTGAGGTCATCGAGTTCTCTAAAAAGGAACTCGAATGATGCAGCCCATGGGCATTGGAAAGGCCATTTGGATCGTAAGAAAAGCACGCGGCTTGACGCAGGAAGACTTTTCGGACGTGTCGAGTCGCACGTACCTCAGCAGCCTGGAGCGCAACTTGAAGTCACCCACGCTTGAAAAACTGGCGCAGCTAGCCGCTGTCCTTCGCGTCCACCCGGTCACACTAGTTGCGCTTTCAAGCTTGCCGTCAACAGACGGTGCCACTATCGACAAGTTCATCGCCCTGCTGGATGCCGAACTTAAAACCTTCGAGAACGATGCCTAGCTTGATTGTTGCAGCGAGACCGGCTGCCTTTAACGTCGGCCGCGTTCTCGAACTTTTTAACGCGCGACGGCACGACCATCAAAAAATGTCGCACCCCCGCATCCCAGCAAGTAACCTGAATCGCTTTGCAGTCACGTTGCCAGGCTGACGAACCAAATCACACACTTATCGGTTTAGTGAAGGGCCTCGGCGCCCTCGGTGTGGTGTGTTTTCCCTTTCTAGCTCCGGCCCTTCATGAGCTGGACTGTGGCGTGACCGATCAAGAGCGAGTGCTCCCCGCTCACGCCCTTCAAGCCGCTCCCATTTTTCCCGGTATGGGGCCAATTGTTCAAGTCGACGGGTGCCGGCAGGGCCGAACGCATACGCTGTCGTGCGTTCCGCATAATGACGCCAATCTCGTCCGTCAGTAGCGGTTCGCCCGTGCGCACTCGGCGAAGACTGCAGCAATGCTTCCCTGATCGTCGCCTGATCATGGCCCGTAACTCGCATGCGTACGGCGATCATCGCATCGACCCGGGACGGATCAACGCGCGTTTTCTGAGAATGCTCGCGGCGCTCCTGACGTCCGATGACATCGTCGTAATGTCGCCGGTAAATGTCGGCCAGCGTGCCGGGTAAATTCTCCCGAAACTCACGAGCGCTAACATCCGATCGCGGCACCACTTGCTCGTTTTTACGGCTCATGGGGCGCTTCGCCTGCCTGCCCTGTGCGATTTGCTCTTGCAGCTCTGGGTTAACGATCCGAAACCCGTGTTCAACTGCCAGTGCAGCACACCGTGCCTTGTAATCGTCGCTTCCGCTCACCCGCAGCTCACCCCACTTCTGCGCCGACAACTGCAACGCCGCAAGCAAACTATCGGCGTTGTGCCAGTCGCGCACCTGGATTTCTCGCCCCTTATCGACGAACGCTACCTGTGCTGAATCACCCAACCCACGATCAGCCGAACCTCTCATCATTCGACGGCTGTAATGCACCTCTCGCCCATGAATGCGCGCGACGTAATTTCGGATATCGCGCGGGGCCGCGACAACTGAAATACTGTTCTCGCTACTTTCGTTTTCCAAACCCACACCGATAATCCGCCCGATCTCACGCCCTGAGTCGCCAGTCCCGTACTCGCTGGCACGCGCGTTCTCCCGGCCGACTTCTCGATCCCGGTCGCGATATCGCCACCGCTCAGCAAGCTCCGGCTGCCCTCGCTCACGCAACCAAACCTCAAAGTCCGGATACGGCGCAAATCGCTCCCGTAAAAGCTCCCGCTCACGTTGGTGACGATCTTTGAGCGTAGCCCGCTCACCCGCCTGCTCTGCCGCCAGGATGCTCTGCATCGCCTGGCGCAACTCGCCTTTTCCTTTCCATACGCCTTGGTACGACTGCTTACCCGCATCAGGACCATTCACAAGAATGTCCCGGCGCGTCGCTTTTTGCACCTCAGAGAGCGCTTGCCGTTCAAGCAAATGCCGGCCTTTCTGTTCCGTAACCGCAACAGTCTTTGTTGCATAATGCGCCCGTCGCCCGCCAATATATTCCGGCCATTCCGCGACACCTTTTGCGATCGGCATGGGTGAGCGCGGCGATCTCAACAATACCGCCTCATCGCCGGCGTTCCGCGCCACGCCAGAATTTGCTGCTGAAAGCGTTTCCGGAAGTGCTGCCGGAAGTGCAATCGAATTCCCAACTAAATCCCCAACCGAATTTCCGGCCAACGCCACCGCTGGCGCAAACTTCCCCAACCGCTTTTCCATCTTCAGCAAGCTCGCAGCCCGATCGGTCCGACTGGCTTTTACGCCAATCTCTCCCACAAACACAACCGCACCACTGCCCACTTTCTCGTAGCGCATTCCGTTATTGGCCAATTCCCGATGCACTTCAGCCCAGCTTTTTGCTTCTCTTAAAACAGGCCCAGCTTCCTCGATCGCAATCCGTTCAGCTGATTTTTCGCCAGTGCGCTCCTCCATGTCTCGCTTCGATTGCTCAGGCTGCCGTTGCCGCTCCTGCTGCCGCTCAACATGAACCTCGACAAGATCTTGCGTCGCTTGCTCGCTTTGCAGCTCGCTCGGCAGCCCACTCCGACCTCGTTCAACTTCACCCGTATCAAGCACCCGATACCGCCCGTGACGCTCACGCTCCCAACCCTGAACGTGTTCGATTCGCGCAATCGCCCGATGCGCAGCCTCGATATCAAATCCCCTGTTCGGCTTGATCACTTTCAAGCTGTCCGGATGCACGCGGTTCACCATCAAATGCAAATGCAGATTCGCGGTATCGGCATGAAGTCCGTAAATAGCCTGATGATTTTCCAGACCCATTTCCTTTAAAAAAATGGCTACCGCTTCCTCAACCTGGCCAGGACTGGGATGTTCGTTTTCTTTCCAGCTCATGACGTAATGATTGATCGGGTCGCGACTGCGCACGGCTTCTTGTGCGAGCGCCAGCATTTCCGCTTTCTGCGCCTCGAACGATTCCGTCAGAAATCCGCAGCTTCCCTGATAAACGCATTTTTCGTCGACATTCGTTTTTTCCGGCGATGCGATGTAAGTCGCAAGGCCGTTCACCCGCATGGTCTTCGACGCCGATTTCGATGGGTTTTTGATCTTTTTAACAATCACGATGTCGTTTTCCTCGGGGGCCTGATCCGGCGCAGCAGTTGATCAGCGTCTATCTATTTGGCGCTCATTTTTTCGATACACGCTTTCACCGCCACCAGCGCCTCAGCAGTCTCACGACTGTAGGCACCGTCGCTCTGAACATGGACATGTTTGAGCAACCCGCCAAGCCGCCGCAACTCCTTGATCATGATCGCATCCGCGTTGGCGACAATCGGTCGACCGAAATAACGTCGCCGCACAAGCTCCGATACGCTCAAGCCGGCAAGATCAGCGTCTTCTTTGAGCTGACTTTTTTCACCTGAGGTCAATCGCAGACTGATTAAGGTATCGAGCGCTTCCAGTCCAATCTGTTCAAACGGCATGACGCCTCGCAACGATAAAAGCGCCTATGGCGCGTGTCTGACAGATGAGAAGCACCACGTCCGTGGTGCGCCGAATCTGTTGGGGTCAAGGGGCCAGCCCCTTGCAGGGTGAGGCACCGTGCGAGAAGCGAAGCGCCGAGTGCGGGGCCATCCTTTGGAAGAAACATGCAACGCATGTGTATTACAAAGGCCATCCTGTATAGCGCTGAGCTTAGTTCTTCTTCATACGTATCGTAGCCGTGATCTCTGTCCTTGTACAACAACTCAGATGCTTGCTAAACTATATCGTATTAGTATTACAATTAGAATTAATTGGAGAGGTAGCTTGAAACTCACGACCGAAAAGATTAAAGCCATCGCAGCCAAACTGCGTGAACTTCCTGCCATCGAAAAAAGAAAGCCGAAGTGAGCAAGCAGGACGCGGTGAAACTGCTCTCCAAGGAGATCGTTGCCATGCAAAAGCGTGGCTACACATTGCTTCAGATCTCCGAGGCACTTCGTGGTGAAGGACTGAGCCTATCCACCCCTACTCTAAGAAGCTATTTGCAAAAGGCACAACCCGCGAGCAAAACACCCGCGGCGATATCGGATGATGCAGCTGCGACCAAGAAACCAGCGGCTCACGCTACACGTTCATTCACACCAAAAGCTGATAGCGAAGAAATTTAACGAGCGTTCGAAATGGCGAAAAATATCTATTTGATCGGCGGCAGCAAGGGCGGCGTTGGTAAATCCATCGTTACGATGGCGACGATCGATTACTTGCAAACGCTCGGAGAAGCAGTGCTTCTCATTGAATCCGACACGAGCAATCCCGACGTCTATAAAGCGTATCAAGACAGCACACGCGCTGAACTGCTTAACCTCGACGAGGCCGACGGCTGGATCCAGCTAGTGAACCTTTGTGACGCGGAACCGGAGAGCGTCGTAGTTGTGAATACGGCGGCACGCAACAACCAGGGCGTGAGCGCCTACGGCGAAACGCTCAACAGCACACTTGCCGAGCTCAAACGCAGGCTGGTGACCTTGTGGGTCATCAATCGCCAACGCGACAGTTTGGAATTGCTCAAACAATATCGCGATGCCTTTCCACCCTCGGCGAACACTGCGGTTCACGTTGTGCGAAACGGTTACTTTGGCGACGAAGGAAAATTCGAACTTTACAACGGCTCGAAAGTGCGCGAATCCATCGAAGAACAAGGTGGCCGCTCGGTGACTTTTCCCGACCTCGCAGATCGCGTAAGCAATGACCTATATAGCAAGCGCATGAGTATTGCCGTGGCGGCAAAAGAATTGCCCATTGGGAACCGAGCCGAATTGAATCGCTGGCGATCAGAAGTTAAAAAAAGTTTGCAAGGAATCGTGAATGAGTGAACTTCAAGCGAGCCAACCACCGCGCCGATCAGGCGATCTTTTTAACGATCTCGATGAAAGCTTTGCCAAGCTGCTGGGTCGCCAGCCCAATGATTCGGAGCGGCAGAAGTTGTATGTCGTGCGTGATGCGCTGGGGCTTGAGAACAACGACGCCCTTTGGTTAGTGCTCATGGCGTTGCAGCATTATCAGACGCAGTATGAAGCGATTCCTGCCGCGATTTCCCAGGCTACAAAAGAGACGCTCTCCGCGCTACAGGAGACGGCCGACTTGACGATGCGGATGTCGGCCAACTCAGCCAAAGCAGACTTAGCAGCGGCCGTCGCGAGCGCGGCTCAAAAAGTTGCGACGAACGTTTCCCAAAAGCAAATGTGGAAGTGGGCTGCGGGCTGTATCGCAATCGCTTTCTTGAGCTTTGGGTCATTCGGCGCGCTTGTGTTCGAAAAAACGTACACAGCTGGCGAGAACAATGGATACGGATTGGGTTACAACGCGGCGAAGGACGAGAAGGCGGCAGCGGCATGGGCCAACACGCCGCAAGGAAAAATGGCCTACCGTTTAGCTCAAAAAGGCAGCCTCGACAGTCTGATCCAGTGTGATCGGCCTGGCTGGACTAAGAAAAACGGCTTGTGTTATCCGTTTCAAGCGTCCGATGGCAAAGTTTATGGATGGGCACCGCCATAACCTTATATCGACGGCGTCAGCTTGGCGGTAGCCTGGCCCAATGCTATTCCTTACCGCCGCCGCGGGTCCTCAGATAATCCCAAAATGCATTCCGCCATGCCGACCGCGAGCACGTGGATGCCCCAAAGCTCAAGCGAAGGCACGGTAAGGGCGTCATGTGGCTGTGATCAAATTAGCGAGACTCGGAATGAACTGGTGTGTGTGGGCTAAACAAAAGCATATGCGGTCATGCGTAGGTGTTTAGCCATTTTCGCAGCGCGCCGTTCATGTGCGTGCCTTCCACCATTGCCCATTAAAACGGAAACCCAATAGGCTCCGGTCGTATAAAAAGCTGGTCTCTGTCGAGTCGATAGCGGCCAGTTTGCTTTTCAGCACCTCCTCCATCGGCCCAACGTACCGGTGAATTGCCCAGAGCGAGCGCCTGGGCTTCTTTGCGAGCAGTCGGCGGTCAGGCGTCTCGGGGCGAAGCCTTTAGTCTCCTAGGAGGCGTCGATAAGGTCTTGGCCACTGACGTCGTCACGTAGAACAACAAGCGCAGACGTCGTGAAACACACGAGTTTGCAGGTCGGTGACGGCGGCCAACCATTCGGATTAGCGACTCCGATGTTGATAGCGTTAATGCTTTTCCCGCAGAAGCCGAGCGACCACGTCGACAACGATCCTCTCAAGCCGGCGCTTAACGTTGTCTTCTGCCGCCGGATCGCGTTCAATCGTCGCAGCGCCTTCCATCAATTGGCACGCAAGCCACATAAATAGTGCTACGCCAGGGTCACCGTAATGCCTTGTTTTCTCCGGAAACAAAATTTTGAAATACATGCCAAGGCGGTCATCGGAGTTCCACGGCGTGGCGTCATAGGCTGAATCGTGGCCTCGTACAATCGAGCCTAACCGGCGCGCGTCCTGCTCGATCAACATGAGAGGCTCGCGCGCGCCAGGGCGTCCCAGCTGCCACGCTGCTTGGGTTTCGAAGACACGCTCGGCGAAATGCCGAACGAGCGCATCGACGATCGCCGGGTCGGATAACGATGGCTTGCCGGTCGATACCAGTTCTTCCAGCAAATCTGTGTGCATCGCGATTCCCTTATAAAACTGATCGACTCGGACATACGCCCTCCCCTCTCATTCCGGCCGGCACCACCACGCTTGGGCATACGCAATCGATCCTATGAGCTCTGGACCCGAAAGTACGAAGCCGCTGGTGCCCATATGTGCAAGCCGACAGTCATAAAGTGCGAAGAGCAAGGCTTCATTAACTCGACCACCCCCGATAGTTGCCACATCGGAGTACAGCCCCAGTGCCGTCACGTTCTCATGCGCGACGACAATGTCCCCACGCGCTGCTGAAGCCGTGCGGATTTGGTGTTGGTCGAGCGCCTTTCCATAGAGGCGCATAAGGGTTATGTGGGCAAGCATCGGGTCTAAAAGTACTGTACAAAAACACAGTATATTCCACAACCGCGTGAAAAAGCGTGGGTACAAGCGCTGCACGCCGCAAACAGCGAGTGACACGTTCGGCAAAGATGGCACTAGGCATAACGGCGCCAATAACATGCGCGAACCACGACATACCCACTACATGAGCGTCGCGTGGTTGCAACGCCGCCACGCGCTCGCCATTTAGGGGTTGCGCCTTCAGCGTTTTCGGGAACAAAATCCGGCAACCAATTGGCTACCAGATAGGCAACTGGTATCTATCAGATATCTGTTATACATCCGATAGCTGATAGACATCCGATACCTGATTGGTACCTATCAGATATTCAACAAAGTCGATCGAACAGGGAATATCAGAATGCCGACAATCGTTTTCGTCAGTCCGAAAGGTGGCGCCGGCAAGACCACGTCGGCACTCATCCTTGCCGAACAGATTGCGCGATCAGCGCCGGTAACTATCATCGATGCAGATCTAAATCATCCGATCCAATCATGGGCAGCGGGGCCAAATACGCCGAAGAACTTGACGGTGGTATCAAACGCGGACGAAGAAAACATCATCGACGTTATCGAGGAATCAGCGACGCGCACCCCGTTCGTGATAGTCGACCTGGAAGGGACGGCGGCAAAAATCGTATTGCTCGCAGTGAGTCAAGCGGATCTCGTGATCGTGCCCACGCAGGGTTCGCAGCTCGACGCAGCACAAGCGTCGCGAGCTCTCCGGGTTATCAAGCAGCAGGAGAAAATGTCCCGTCGCGCGGTGCCGTACGGCGTGCTCATTACGCGTACAAACCCCACAATTCGCACGCGCACGTCAGTGCATTTAATGAACACATTCCGCGAAGCAGGTATCGTGATGTTGAACACCGAGCTACACGAACGCGAGGCATTTAAGGCGCTATTTGCGTTCAATCAGCCACTTTCTCATCTCGATCCGAAGGACGTTTCCAACATCGACAAGGCGATAGCGAATGCGGAAGCGTACGCAGCAGAAGTCATCGGCATGTTGCGTACAAGTCATGAGAAGGGGGCCGCAGCATGAGCGAACGAATCAACCCGCTGGCGAATTTAGACGACTTCACGATCAAGGCCCCTGAGAAGAAGCCGAAACCGCAGCCTGAGGCAATCGAAAAGCTCTCGCAGGAGACTGGGTTCCTAAGCCGTCAGCCGCGTCAAATATCGGCCGAACCTGCCAAGCGGACGCAGCGGCGGTACACCACCGGCCGCAACGTCCAAATCCCTATTAAGGGCACTGCGGAAACGAGAGCGCAGCTTGAAGCGCTGGCTGACGAGTTGCAGGAGCCGTTCGGTGAAGTGCTCGCGCGCGCGCTTGCAGCCCTACGGCGCGAACTAGCAGTAAGAAATGGTACCTAATTGGTGTCTGTCGGATACCAATTAGGTACCATCGGTGCTGAATTGTCAGCAAGTCTGTTACCCAATTCGGTTTTGAAGGTCAGTATCTATCAACAAGGCAAGCGCAGCGCGTCAGGCCGAAGGCAAAACGTCGCGAGGAGACTGTGTACAACAGCGGTACCGGCTTGCCGGATGTCCACATGTCAGTGTGGGCATCGCTGTTGTACACGGGCGGACGCGGGTAGGTCAGAAGCGTTATGAAGTACAGATGGTTTAAGCTTATAGAAGGGCTTAGTAAACGCTTAGTCGCTGTGGATAACGATCGCAAGCCTTTGACGGAAAAAGGAAAAATAAGATCTTTGATATATCAAACCCCGACGATCGCTATCTCATTCCCCGATTTAAGCTACCTCATACCCGAATGTTCTATCTCAAACCCCGACGTTTTCTATCTCAAACCCCGAAAAAGCTATCCCAAACGGCGAAAAAGCTATCTCAAACCCCGATCATGACTGAAAAAATATCTCAAACCCCGATGTTTCTATCTCAAACCCCGATCCCGTTTTGATAGGATTAACTCGTTGAAAACGTGGGAGATTGCGTGTCGACAGCCATAGAACGAGTGAGAAAATTGGAGGGGGAATTTGGCCCCGCGAGCCAGCTTAAGCTATTCCCGCAGTGGGGAAGCGACTATCGCGGCATGTCGAAGAGTCTCGCCCGTAGCGCCCTCTTTGCCGTTCGGGACAAGCGAGTACCGCGCGAACGTTACGAGAACGCCGTTATCGCGTCTCTGCAGAACGTTGAGATCCGGTATTCGGGCATCGAGCTACGCCAAGACGATCACGACGTATTCATGCAGCTGTGCCACATGGCACGTGACGAACAGATGGGCTCCGCCGTGAGCATTACTGGCATCGATGCATTGCGGGATCTGAAGTGGGGAAGTTCGTTAGAGGACTACGACCGACTGCGCGCGTGCTACACGCGTATGCTTGAGGGGACGATATACGTCACTGTCAAAGGCGCGCGAAATATCCGCGTGACTGGGTCCCACTTATTTCAATCCGTAACAGCAGAGCAGGGTACCGGTACCGTCGAAGGACTCACCGCGCGATGGACGATCAGACTAAACCCTGAACTCGCGGGCATCCTCACCGGCGATGAAATGACGTTGATCCTATGGGCGCGTCACGAAGAACTTCCGCCCCTTGCAAAGTGGCTTTATCGATTCTTTGCAACACACGAGACCCCATTCCCATACAAAGCCGAGACGCTGCATATGCTGTGCGGGAGCCGTCAGGTGGATATGGCCGCGTTTCGGCAAAAGCTAAAGAAATCATTGCAGGAACTAGTCGACGGCCGATTTATAGCCAGTTTCAGCATGGGTCCAAAGCTTTCATACCTTGTCACTGTGACCCACCTCGAACAGCCAAGGATCGGATGATTGGCGGTCCCCAATCCGCAACCGATTAAATTATCGTCAAAACGCGGGGAGTGGTCATCTGCCCAGTTTTGCGCGAATAGCATGGTCTGATCGACAATGACCGCCACAGATTTGCAATAGTCCCAATATGGGACTAAACTGCATGCATGAGAATCGTCGCAAAGAAGAATCTCCTCGTTTTTTGTGCGACCCATGCGGCGGCACGCCAGTCCTTGCTTGCGTGGCATGAAGAGGCCGCCAAGGCTGTTTGGACAACCCCTCAGGACATCAAAACCCGGTACGCATCAGCCAGTTTTGTGGGACACAACCGCGTTGTGTTTAATATCAAAGGGAACGCTTACCGACTAATCGTGGCGGTCGCCTACAGGATTGGCGTGGTCTACATTAAGTTTATCGGCACTCACGCCGAGTACGATGCAATCGATTCAGAGACTGTTGAGCTGGAGTTGTGATTATGGATATCCGACCATTACATACTGAGCAGGACTACCAGGACGCCTTGAAAGTGATTTCGGCGCTGGTCGACGTCGACCCCGAGGTCGGGACGCCGGAGGGCGATCGTCTGGACGTGCTGTCCGTCCTGGTCGAACGTTACGAGGCGCAACACTTTCCCTTGGATCTTCCCGATCCGATCGAGGCGATCCGCTTTCGGATGGAGCAGGCGGCGCTCACGGCGAGCGACATGCAGCCATACCTGGGAAACCTGAACCGGGTGTACGAGGTGCTCAATCGCAAGCGGGGCCTAAGTCTTGCCATGATCCGGCGGTTGAACCAGGGCCTACAGATTCCGGCCGAAGTGCTGATCGCGCAAGCCTGAGCGACGACCTTACGCCGGTCAAACCCGACTTTCGCGAAACTACCCGTTGTCGGGTCCCGACCAACGGCTCATGATGGCGGTCCACGGCGCGTTCGCGCTGCGCAACCGCCGTTCGCCCGGCACAACTTCGTACAGGAAAGATGATGGCAACTGGCACAGTCAAGTGGTTTAACGACGCAAAGGGTTTTGGATTCATTACGCCGGACGAGGGCGGCGATGATTTGTTCGCGCATTTCTCTGAGATCCGCTCGGAAGGGTTCAAGAGCCTCGCGGAAGGGCAGAAGGTAACGTACGAATCGAAGAAGGGCCCCAAAGGTCAGCAGGCGTCAAATATCCAACCGTCGTAAGCGGTAGCGCACGGCGGTCCGTCAAGGTCGCCGTGCCAACAACGCGGCTATGTCCATGGCCGGCAAGCGGGTTCCAACCCATCAAAGCAACGAAACTATAACGGTTTAGCGACAGCATCCTTAACTGATAATTGTTATTAGCAGACAAGCGTTTAATGGGTAAAATTGAGATATTTCCACTTCGCGCCTGTCCCAAAGCTAATGTTCTGCTTTAATTTGCGGGTTTTCCCGTACGCGTTGGCAAAGGAGCGAGAGGGGAGGGCGTGTGGCTAATCAGTCGCAGCAGCTCACGCTTCCGACACCGCGTACCTACACGCGCACCGATTTCGCGGCGCTACGTGCGTTCGTGCAGCACATCGAGCCCTCGGTCATCGCGCACCGGTACTACGACCCGGATGATCGAGAGGTTTCGCCGCAAGCGGCCAGCGCTGATGCAATGGGGCGGTTCCTGCGCACCATGCTTGACGATCTCGTACAGCTTGCGCTGCGCAACGGCTCAGCTGCGCTCGCCGCGCATTTGAAAGCGTCGATCAAGCAGCACGGCAGCGCAAAGCTCACCGCGGTCACGTTGCGGATGGTCGAGCAGGCCTCAGTACTCGCGGCCGCGGCGCCCGCGGCGGATCATCACGTTGGCCTCTGGCTGCGACCGCTGGTGACCAAACGACTGACGGCCGAGCGGATCACGACACTCGGCGAACTCGTTGCGTATTGCAATTCGCACGGCGGCTGTTGGTGGCGCTCGGTGCCGCGCATCGGCGCGCACCGAGCGAGCGTCCTCGTTGCCTGGCTGCGTCGTCACGAGCAAGCGCTTGGGGTGCGAGTCGATGACGATGTTGATGCAGGCCCGCTCGTACCGGCGGTAGGTTTCGGCATCGTCGTCGTGGTCGGCGGCTCGATCGACGCGCCACTGCTCGCACCATTCGAACGCCTCGCCATTCCGACCGCCTTATCCGGGGAGCTTGGCACCAATCGCGCACGCGAGTTCGCGTTTATCCGGGCCGATCACGACCTGGCCGCAGTTCACGCCTATCTGAATCGCTACCGCGATCGGCCACCGACGTTGCGCGCGTACACGCGTGAACTCGAGCGTCTGGTCCTGTGGCTGGTGATCGTGAGGGGCGTCGCGCTTTCGTCGATGACGGTCGAAGATTGCGAGGCTTATAAGGATTTTCTGAAGGCGCCGAGTGCGAGTTTTGTGGGTCCGAAACGCTCGCGCGCCAGCGGCCGGTGGCGGCCTTTTACGCCCGAGGGCGTGTCGCCCGAGAGTCAGGCTTACGCGGTGCGCGCGATCCGTGCGGCGTTCGCGTGGCTCACGACCGTCAGGTATCTGGCCGGCAATCCATGGAGCGCAGTCACCGATCCGACTACGATCACGCGTGAGGTCGAGGTCCAGGTCGAGCGGGCGCTATCCGCCGATCTCTGGACCCGGGTGCGCGCGGAACTGGATGCCCGATGCAACGGCAAGGACCTGGGCGGGTTGACACCAACTGAGGACGAAGCGCGCCAGTGGCGCATCGCGCGTGCGGCCATTTTATTGATGGGGAACTCGGGCGTGCGGCGTGATGAAGCGGCCAACGCTCGTCGTGAAAATTTGAGTGTCGCGGTTGTCACGGCGACCGGCTCGGCGACCAAATCGTCGACCGACGCGTCCACCAGCTCAGCGGCCGAGCAGCGCTCGATCTGGGCGCTTGGCGTCATCGGCAAACGCCGCAAGCAACGCACGGTGCCGGTGAACGTGGCGACCGTCGCCGCGCTACGTGCGCACTGGGCGGATCGGGAACTAGACTTCGATGCGGCGTGGGCGGAGGGTCCTTTGATTGCGCCCGTCGTAATCAACGGGACCGATGCGTCGCTGGCTAAACATCGCGATGCGTCGGGTGGGGAGGGCGGGCCGTCCCACCGGCCTCATGCACCTTATGCGGCCGATGCACTGGCGCGCCTCGTACGCGAGTCGGTCAGACGTATTGCCGAGGGCCTGTTGCGGGAGGGTGCGCTCTCCCACGATGCGCACGTCAAGCTGCTGGCCACCTCGGCGCACGCGTTCCGTCATACTTTTGGAACGCAGACGGTTGCCCGCGGTATGCCGATTGATGTGGCGCAACGAATTCTGGGGCACGCGTCGCTGCAGACGACGTCGATCTATGTTCGGGCCGAGCGGCAGCGCATGCTCGAAGAAGCGGCTAAATATTATTTAGAAGATGGCGCCTAGCGTACCCGTGTTGCTGCGACGTCGCCGACGTCGAGGATGAATGCTGGAAAAATGCTGCGAAATCGCGATCGTGAATGGGAATGCACCACTGGAGTTCACAGTAAGAAGCGCCGAAAACAAGTTAATTGTTGTCGCAGTGCGTATTGATCCGCAGATCGAGCAACGACTGCGTTTGCTGGCCGAGACGACTGGGCGCAAGCAGTCGTTCTTTCTGCAGCAGATGATCGAGCGCGGTATTGACGCCATCGAAGAAACTTGGTTGCCGCGCGAAACGCTTGGTCAAGTGCGAAGTGGTCGAATGCCAGTGTCACATCCAGATGGAGGCACGTCCGATCTCTTTGGCGATGTTGCCGACAATGACGCTAAGTTAGACCAGACTTCACCAGTTTCTTATCAGCGTATCAGGTGCTCGGATCGCAGGCAGCAGGACGACCCTTCCCTTAAAAGCTTGCCCGACGGAGACAATGCCCGTTTTGCTAACTTTGGCGGAGGCAATGGTATTCCGCAGCTCGTCTTCACCCCACTACCTGTCCCATATCAAAGAAATTCTCGTTGCACCACATCTCGGCGAAGTTGCAGGTATAGCCCAATGCTTTCGCCTCTGTCGCAAACGACGGTAAAAAACCGGTCTCGTATGAACTTCCCTTGCCGTCGCTCGACGACACGCGCGAAATCGTCGCTTGTCCCACGTAATGGCCATTCGTTAGTCTGACAAAACAATCGATATTGAACGTCCGATAAATGAAGATCACGGGTGCCTCCCCAGACACCCAGTATGCGCTCGGTGAATGCCTTCACAGGGCCAACCTCAAGCATCAGACCGAGAACCGGGGCCTGCCAAAATGCAGAGTCCCCGCGAGGCCTAGGTAGAGAGGTAGCGAGCGATCAACGCGACTAAATTCTCGAGCGAAACGGGTTTGCCTACGTGGCCGTTGAAACCCGCCGCGAGCGCGCGCTTGGCGTCTTGCGGACGTCCAAACCCCGTCAATGCGATTGCGGGAGTACTCGCATACATGGGCATGGTCCGGATAGCTGCGATCAGTTCGTATCCATCCATTTCCGGCATCCCGATATCGGACAGAATGAGATCAAAATGGCCGTCTGCAGCGGCAAGTAGCGCACCCGCGCCATTTGATTCAGCGTGGACGTGCGCGCCTTCAAGTTCTAACAAAGCTTGGAACGCTTCGAGCGTTTCTTGGGTGTCTTCGACGAGCAGGACGCGCTTGTTTCTCAAAATGCCAAGGTCTGGCTGTTGGGCGGGAGCCGCGTGCTCAGATGCTCTCTCGATTGGGATCCATACGCTGAATTTAGCACCTTGACCCAAGCCTGCGGATTCGGCGCTCACTCTACCGCCATGCCTTTCGACCAACTGCTTGACCAGGGCCAGTCCAATACCCAAGCCACCCTTTGAACGCGCGGATCCGCCGTCCGCCTGGCTGAACATATCGAAGATTTTGGGTATGAAGACCGGGTCGATGCCTTGTCCCGTGTCGGCGACCTCGATGCACGCAAACCGACCATCGCGCGACAGAGTCGCGTTAATCTGTCCGCCAGCCGACGTAAATTTCAGTGCGTTGCTCAGGAGATTCCAAAGCACCTGCTCAATGCGAACGGAATCAGCCCATACGGTAAGAGGTTTATCCGCGCCTGATAGGACAACCTTTATTCCGCGCTCCGCAGCATCGCTTTCAAGGGCCGCGCCGACCGCATTGATCGTCGCGGCTATATCCACGTGGGCCCTGTTGAGTGCTAACTTGCCGGTTTTGACCCGCGACATGTCGAGCAAGTCGTCGATAATAGTTGCCTGTGCTGCGACCGACTTCTGAATCGCGTCGGCAGCGTCGCGCACCACTGCGAGATCGCGTGCTAGGGGAGCGCGTGTCAGCATCTCAGCCTTCACGTGGATCAGATTGAGCGGGTTTTTGAGCTCGTGAGACAGCACCGCCAGGAATTCATCTTTCAGTCGATCGGCCGCTTCAACCTGCTCTCGCACCGATCGCTCAAGCGATTGCTGAAGTTGCTTTGAGCTCTCGGCCGTGTTGCCATCCGTTAAGTCTCTAGCAATCTTTGCAAAACCTTCAAATCCTTCACCCTTCAGCCTTGTCGTCACGCCGCTGCAATAGAGCTTTGAACCATCCTTTCGCACGTACCAGCGCTCGTCCTGGGATCTTCCCTTGTCCGTCGCAATCTGGCGCTCTGAGCTGGCAACGTGGCTTTCGCGATCGGTGGGCAGATAAATCAGCTCGACCGGCTTGCCCGTGATCTCCGCCTCGGAATACCCGAATATGCGCGTCGCTCCACGGTTCCAGGTGATGATCAGCCCATCCTGATCCTGAACGATAATCGCGTAGTCATCGGTGCTCTGCGCGGCGAGCTGCAGGCGTTTCTCACTCGTTTTGACTTCCGCCTCCGCGTGGCGCCTCGCCGTGATGTCAACGAGCGTGAGCACCGCACCATCGATTCGGTCCTCCGACGTCCGGTACGGAATGAACCGGGAGAGGTACCACTTGTCATCCGGACCGCTGATCTCTTTTTCAATGATCGAGAGCGATGCAAAGGCGTCAGCCGCATCATGTTCAAGGTTCGGATAATCCAATCGATGCGTGATATCAAGCAACGAGCGGCCAAGGTCAGAGGGGATTAGATTGAACAGAGCCGTGGCCGTCGGCGTGAAACGGCTGATCCGCATTGCCCGGTCGACAAACACTGTAGCGATACCCGTCGCCGAAATCAGATTGAGCAGATCGTCATTTGCCTTTCCTGTTTCGTGAATCTTGTCTTGCAGCTCGCTATTCACCGTGACGAGTTCTTCATTGATGGATTGAAGCTCTTCCTTGCTCGTTTCCAACTCCTCGGTGGTCGAGCGCAACTCTTCGTTGATTGCTTGCAATTCCTCGTTAGACGCCTTGAGCTCTTCGGTGGAGGCGTCGGCATGCTCAAGACTTGCCTGCAACTGAGTGCGTGTCGTGCGCAGCTCCGACTCCAGTGAATCAACCAAGGGGTCGCGATCCATATTGCTGCGCAAGTTCTCCGCGGCATCGGACCCAACACGCAAGTCAGCGATCTCGTTGAAAATGATCAAAACCAAATTGCTGCCAGTCGCATCATCACTGAACGGACGAACCGACGTACTGACTGTCACATCGCGACCGTCTAGCTGCATGGGTACGGCTTTGGCATCAACGGCGACCACGTCCTTGGTCGCCTCAAATACGGCTGTACGGAGCACCAGGCGCAATTGTGGAAGGACAATGTCGAACAGGTCTTGTGACGGCTCGCCACTGACATAGCGCAGATACCTATCGGCAAGCTCTGAAACGTGCACGACGCGTGACGTGCTGTCGACGATAACACTAGGCGGCCCGTACTGAAGCATGGCCCGACGGTGTAAATCCGTATAGGGAAGCGGCGGTAGCGCTTTTGCCCGCTGAACGTTGGGGAGCGCCACCGCGATGTTCGGCGACCCGATCGCGCGTGGGACGGACAGGTGAGAGAGCCCCTTAGATCGCGTCAATTGACGAGCGCGGTAAATACGATATTTTTTATCTACTAATTCAAAGAGGTCGTCCGCGACATCTGCGGTCTCGGCCGACCCTAAAAAAAGGAATCCTCGTGGCCGGAGCGCAAAATGGAATCGCTCGAGCACTTGCCTTTGCACAGTGCGATCGAGATAAATAAGCAGGTTGCGGCACGAGACAAGGTCGAGCTGAGAAAACGGCGGATCACGGAGCAGGTTATGTTCGGCGAATAAGATTTGCTCGCGTAAGCGCTTGTTCGCGCGGTATTGCAGCGGTTCCTTCGCAAAATGTAGGCGAAGGCGCGTAGGCGGAACGTCGGTCACGATGGAGGCGGGGTATAGCCCGGCGCGCCCGATCCTAATTGCGCGCTCGTCAATGTCGGTCGCAAAGACCTGAATGGACTGACCGGGCGCCTGCATTTCCGCACGCTCGGTTAATAGCATAGCGATTGAATAGGCTTCTTCTCCGGTTGAGCAACCTGCAACCCACGCACGAATCTGATCGTCGGTCGACAGGTCGTCGAATAGCTTCGGCACGGTCTCACGCTCAAACGCTTCGAAGGATTCGCGATCACGAAAAAAGTTGGTGACACCGATCAACATATCGCGTAGTAGCGACTTCGCCTCTTCGGGCGTTTTAAGCAGAAAGTCGCGATATGCCGGCACGGTGGGCGCGAGGTTGACCTGCATGCGCCGCTCGATTCGACGCAACACCGTTGCTCGCTTGTAGTGGCTGAAATCGTGTCCGGTTCGCTTCAACAATTCATTCAGAACTTCCAGCAATGCCTGCTCCGCCTTTGCCGCATTGTCTTCGTCAATCTTGACACGCTCATCTGGCTCGATGTTCGGAAGCTGAATGACCCGAGCATTTCCCCACAAACGGATCAATTGCTGCGGAATGTCCACGACGGGCAGAACGAAATCGACCATGTGGGTGGCGATCGCGCTTTGCGGCATCGCGGGATATTCCGCATCGTCGGGGCTTTGCGCGATGGTAATACCCGCAAACTCTTTGATCTGACCGATGCCCACGGCGCCGTCGCTGCCAGAGCCTGACAGGATGACTGCCATCGCGCGCTCGCGATGCACCTGAGCCAAGCTGCGGAAGAAAAGATCAATGGCCACCGGCCTTCCCCGCGGACCGTCGGATTCCGTTACAAGGAGGTGTCCGTCGTTCATCGTCAAATTCTTCGACGGGGAAATGACGTAGACATGGTTTTTCTGAATTTGCGTCGATCCCACCACCTGAGCCACAGGCATGCGCGTGACCCGCTGCAACACCTGATCGACGCTGCTTTCATGTTCGGGCGACAGATGGAGCACGACAACAAACGCCATGTCCATGTCAGCGGGTGCGCTTTCGAAGAATCGCAGAAGCGCTTGGATGCCGCCCGCAGATGCGCCAAGGCCAACAACAGGGAATGGAAGTGAGCTCGCCGGATGCGGCGAGACATTCGGATCGTCTGCCCGGGCAACGCTTTTGTCACTACTCATCAGATGATCCTAGCTCAGACGCCGGCCTGAGCGGACGCTTCGGAAATGGGAAAGGTGACTACGGTCCTGTCACGGCGCAATAAACGGTCCCAGTATCGGTTTCAACACCCCTCTGTTTTCATGCTCCCAGCTGAAGTTGTTTGTCCGCTTTAAATTGCAATGCTGACCTTCGCACGGAAACGGCAATAGGCCGGCACGGGTCGGCTACGGGTATTCGAGCCGCTCGGAAGCGACCAGAAACGAATTTCTGGAAGCCAATGCGACGTCTAATGACGCTGGTTTTACGGACACGGAAAGCGGCCAAAAGTCGGCCGGTTAATTTGTAAAAAGCCTTTCAAATCAAACGCCTATAAGCCTTTCAAGCCTGCTTGCTCGTATTATCGGGATTGCATTTGAAGGGTAAAATAGGGCATTTTCCCATCGCGCCTCTTCGCAAGCCTTGAGTTTCCATGACCCAACCACCGCCCGCAGCCCCGCCGGATAAGGACGCACCCCTCGATCCGGCAACCGCGTGCATCTTCCTGAGGCTGGACGACGCAATTTTGGCGTTCCGGGCAGGGGAGGGGACGGGTCTGCACGCCCTCGATTCGGCGAGTCGCCTGATGGGCGAGCTGACCGACGATGCGAGTACGAGCGCCGCGGCTCGGCGGGGTGAGCGACCACGCGTTCCTCGACGGCCCGACCGCGTCGAGCTGGCGATCCTTACGGCGCTTGCCGATACGTATGGCAACGAGATTCTGATCAACGCATCGCTCGGCTACGCGCTGCGCCTGGTCGCGCGGCATGGAGGCGTGGCGCTGGTTCAGCGCGTCTTATGGGGTGAGTCCGCGTCCGATGTGCAACTGGCCACGATGCTCGGTGCGGCCCGTACGGCATTCACCCAGATCGCCTTCGCGTTCAGTGACGATCTCCTCGCAGAAGCGAACGACGTGTTGTCCGGATTCCGACCGCGGCCGCCCGGCGGCCCAAAGTCGACCCGAGGCAATCGTGGCTGAAAATCTGACGCTCACCTACGGCTACACCGCGAAGGATCTCGCGGCGGTGCGCGCGTATGTACAACGCGTGGCGCCTGCGATCATCGCGCGTACTTACTACGACGTCGATGAGGATAGCTTCGCGGCCACGCCCTCGGCCATGGACCGGCACCTTCGCACCATGCTTGATGGCCTGGTGAAGGTGGCGATCGAGCACGGGTCGGCCGCGCTTGCGGAACACTTGCGCTCGTCGATCAAGAAACACGGGCAGCCGAAGCTCACCACGGTGACGTTTCGGATGGTCACTGAAGCAGCGGCACTGGCGGCAGCTTCCCCCGCGGCGAACCACGCGATCGGACGCTGGTTTCGCCCGCGCATCGCATCGCGCCTGAAAGGGGAGGGGATCACAACGATTGGCGAATTGATCGCGTTCTGCAATCGGCGCGGCGGCAGCTGGTGGCGCTCGGTGCCGCGCATTGGCGCCGGGCGCGCGGCCGTCGTCGTGGCTTGGCTGCGCCGGCACGAATCGCACATCCAACTGCGCGTCGACGCCGACGTGGACACGCGCGATCCGCTGGTCGCCGATGAAGTCGTCCAGGTGTGCCCGGCCGAACCGGTTCTGATTGATGGGGATGGGGCAGAGCAGTCGGAAAAACCTCAGAAAAGGTTGGCGGATCGGCTCACCCTAGCACCGCTCGAACGGATGGCCGTGCCGCACACGCTGTCGGGCGCCGACGGTGAAAACCGCTCGGTTGCCTTCTGTTATATCCAGGCGCGCCACGACCTTGAAGCCGTGCGCGCATACCTGAATAAATATCGCGATCAGCCGAAAACGCTGCGGGCCTACACCAAGGAAGTCGAGCGCTTCTTGTTGTGGTCGGTGGTCGTGCGGGGCAAGGCGCTGAGTTCGCTGGTCGTCGATGACTGCGAGGCGTACAAGGATTTCCTCAAAAGTCCGGACCCGCGGTTTGTCGGTGAGCGGTTCAGCCGCAACTCGCCGCGCTGGCGGCCGTTCGCTTCCGACAACCTGTCGCCCGAGTCTCAGCGGTATGCCGTGCGCGCGCTGCGTGCCGCGTTCACTTGGCTAGTCGATGTGCGCTACCTCGCGGGCAATCCCTGGAAAGCGGTCAACGATCCGAAGATCCTGCAACGCGAGACGGCGATGCAAATCCATCGTGCGTTGCCGGCGGACCTGTGGCGGCGCCTACGCAACGAGCTCAATAAACGCTCCGGCGTCGTAGGTGATACTAAGCTTGCCGTGCAGTGGCGCGTCGTTCGCGCAGCTCTGTTATTGATGGGCGACTCGGGCCTGCGCCGGGAAGAGGCAGCCATGGCTCAGCGCGACAAACTGCGCGTGTCGATCTACGGCACGCTTGAGCGTCCGGTGTGGGAGCTGACCGTGATCGGTAAGCGGAACAAGGAACGCACGGTGCCGGTCAGCATTGCGACGCTCGAAGCCCTGAAAGCGCACTGGTCGGATCGGGGACGCGACTTCATGGCGCTGACGGATCTGCTCAACCCATCCGCACCATTGCTGTCGCCAGTCGCCATTCCAAGAACGCCGGCATCCAAAGTAAAACATCATCAGCGCAGCGCCGAAGGAGAGCAGGGATATTCGGCCGACGGCATTAACCGGTTGATCTCACGCATGTTGACGATCATCGTCGAGACCATGAATGATCTAAGTCTGGATGAACGCGTGATCTTGAAGTCTGTCAACGCGCACGCGATGCGACATACCTTCGGCACCCAGTCGGTGGCCGACGAGGTGCCAGTCGATGTCGTGCAAAAGGTGCTCGGTCACGCCTCGCTGCAGACGACGTCCATCTATGTTCAAGCGGAAAAGAAACGGATCTTGGAAGAGGTGGCGGCCTACTATACGCGACGCCCCGGGTAACGTTGCTTGCTCGAACGCATGGAAAGCACGTCAGCGGATGATCACGCGCGATGAGTGAGCTGCAAGGACACCAGCGCTTGAGTAGGTAGGCCGAATATCTACAATTGCAGTTCGCGCTTGCGTTCCGATGTGGAAAAACCTCAAAACATCGAGTACACTCGCATTTTTAGGAGGGCGTATTCGCCCCCCAATCGTAGGCGAATACGCCCTCCAGTGGGAAGCGGATTCGCCCCTACCTGGGGAGCGGCTCTGCCCTAGAGAAGCAGAATGCAAAGAAATCGTACTCAATTGGAGCGATATCTATGTGAGCAAACGATATAGCCTAATAGCGTGGGGGGCGTATATGCCGCCCAGCGCGACCGTCACGCTATTGCAGCGATGCGAGAAGCTCTCAGATACTGCTTCCATTGGATCACAGGAGTTTCGCCATGGAAGCAAAAACCAAAACCAAGAAAGTCGCACCGATCGCACTGGCGAAAAAAAACCTTGTCGCAGAGCCCGCGTATAAGAAACCGGTTAAGAGCAAGGCCGAGCTCGAAAAAGTAGTGGCAGTGGCCGAGGCCAGCAAACCAAAGAGTACCCAGTTCGTCGCTGAGAATACTCGCAAATGGGGTACGGATCTCGTCGAGGCTGGCTGGATCTTCCTGCCGAGCACGCTGGTTCTCAAACGTGACGAGCTCGGCATGGACGCGGTGGATCTGAACATCCTGCTCGTGCTTCTGCAGTACTGGTGGAAAGCGGACGGGCTGCCGTTCCCAACCAAACAGACGATCGCGGGCTTCGTTGGGATCGATGCGTCGAACGTGCGCAAGCGCCTAGCGAAGCTCGAAGCGAAAGGACTTGTCACGCGCACGGTGCGTCCGAAGGGTGGAGCTCGCAACGATTCGAACATCTACAGCTTCGAGGGACTGATCAAAAAAGCGATGCCGCTAGCGCTTGAGCTAAGTGGTGAGCGGCGCAATTCGGGTGCCAAGTCCGCCACTGTCAAGGCCAGGCGTGCTGCCGCAGCCAAGAACGAGGCATCACTGTCATGATTGCGTGGCGTCCTTTTTCCTACGCGGGCGTCGACTATGACCTTTCCCATCTGCACTCTCGCCGAATCGAATTCGTTCAGCCCGCGAAAGGAGACCAGCCCGAGCGCCGGTATGCTGCGCAGCTGATATTCGGCCTGCACTGCTTCACGCGCTCGCGCGAACCCGGCGAGGTCGTGGACCCGGCATTGTTCTATAGCGACGCCCGGGAAACCCGCGTGTTCTGCGCTCGGCGATATGAGTTGTCGCGGCTGCTGCCGGTGATCATCGACGGGCTGACGGCTCGTCCCTGTTACCACACGGAAAAGGGCAATTTCTTCATCGTGGAAGCTGTGGACGAACTAGGCACGATGCAGGAATATGAGATTTACTTCACCGCGTCGCGCGCAACCGAGCGCGGCGTCCTGAACCTATTTGTCCAGAGTGCATACGTACGGGACCGGACGCACAAAGGTAACCGCCCAAAAAAGAAGGCCATCCGCCTGCACGTTATCCTGCACAACACGCTGACCAACAAGCCGATCAAGGTGCCACCGCGCTGAAGTGCGTCGCGCGTAATGCCCAAAAATGAAAAAAGGCTCCTTGAAAGGAGCCTCGTTTCAACCTGCTAATCGGACCTCTTGGCTATCGCCACACTTGGGTGGCAACCCCTTACAGGGCGGGAGTAACGCACAGCTTTCGCTGTTCCGTTCATACGTTACCGCTGTTAATAATACAGCCGTTCGCCCCTCAGTGCAAGGCGGCTTCGCCTCCCAGACCTGGGGCATAGGTCCCCCTCGTGGGAGGCAAAGCTGCCCCGGCCTTTGTTATTTACATGTGGTTCTTGTTTTTCATCATCAAATGAGGGAGAATTTCAGGAAGTCAAGCCCTTGGAAAAGCCATGCAAACTGTGCTCCATTCTGATTCGCTCTCTGTGGCCGAGGCCCTTGGGCGCCTTGGGCTCACCGAGGGAATCTTGCTCACCGCCGCCCGGCAGGGTTATCTGGCTCGCGCGAATTGCACAGCCAATCACCCGCCACTCTTTGCACCGTTTGTCGCATGGGGCGAAACGCTCCGGGCCCTGCGTGAACAGTTGGCGACCCTCGGCTGGTCGCGCAGCGACGACCGAAACTATTCGCGTAGCGTCCGCGCTGACCGTCTCATCGCTATTGCGGTGGCTACAGGTGACGAGGCAACGGGCCTGGCAAGCGGATTTCCTTGTACTAAGTCGGCCAAGGGGCCGAGCACGACCGACGCGCTTGAGATCAATCGGCGGCAGCTATTCCTGCCGGGTATGGAGCCTTCGCCGCCGTCTGAAAAGCAGGAGCAGCAGATGACGACGTGGCTTCTATTGGTTCATCACGCCCGGGGTGAAATCCGTTGTGAATTGTCGTTGCCGCTCGACATAGGCGATGACGGACGTATCAGCGTTTGGCAAGAGCGGATTCTCTTGCCGTCGATGCCACTTGACCCGGAATTGATCAACATTGTCCCGCCCACGCAACCCGACATCGATGTTGCAGTTAGGCGCAAGGCATGAGCACATGAGCACGTCCATTGAATTCAACCCTAAACGATTAACGCTGGCGCGACGCCGCCGGGGACTTACCAAGATCGGGCTCGCGCAGCTGTTGGGGGTTGAGGTCCGGTCGATCACGGCGTATGAGAACGACGAGTTTCGTCCTGACCCGGAGCGACTTCATCAGTTGGCCGACAGACTGCATTTTCCGGTGCAGTTTTTCTTCGGGGACGATCTGCACGATATTTCTCCCGATATCGTTAGCTTTCGCTCGATGTCAAAAATGACAGCAGGGCAGCGCGACGCAGCGCTCGGCGCTGGCGCGATTGCACTACTGCTCAGCGAATGGATCAACGCTCGCTTCGAGCTGCCATGTGCAGATCTCCCTGACCTGAGCCAGGGGGTGGATCCGGAAGCGGCCGCACAGACCTTGCGTCAGATGTGGGGAATGGGCGAGCTTCCCGTTAAGAACATGATTCACCTGCTCGAGGCGAGGGGCATTCGAGTGTTTTCGCTGTCTATCGATACGGCGCAATTGGACGCCTTCTCAATGTGGCACGTCGATACGCCGTTCGTATTTCTGAATACACGGAAGTCATGCGAACACAGCCGCTTTGATGCAGCGCACGAGCTCGGTCACCTAGTGTTGCATCGGCATGCCGGCGCGAAAGGCCAGGAAGCGGAGCGGGAAGCCAATGCGTTCGCCTCCGCATTTCTTATGCCCCGCGCTAGCGTGCTTGCCAATGCGCCGCACATGGCCACCGTCGAGCAGTTGATTCGGCACAAGCAGTACTGGACGGTATCAGTCGCCGCGCTGGGCTACCGTCTGCACGACATCGGTCTCGTGTCAGATTGGCACTACCGGACGCTGTGCATTGAGTTGGCTCAGCGCGGTTATCGCAAGCGGGAACCGGACGAAGCCCAGCGCGAGACATCGCAAGTGCTAGCGAAGGTGTTTGCCACGCTTCGTGACGAAGGAATCACCAAAGCAGATATTGCGACAGCCTTGTGCGTGCACGTCGAAGAACTGAACCAGCTCGTCTTTGGCCTAGCGCTCACATCCCTAACCTCATCCCGTCACGCACGCGTGTCATCTGAAGCACGACGCCCCGATCTGTCTGTCGTCGCCAGTCGTGGCGAGGACAAAGAGTAATGGCTTTCCGTATCACAGCATTGTCCCCGGTGACGAACTGATTTTTGGCTGCTCATTCGAAACGAAAAAACCCGCCGATATTCGGTATAAATAGAAAGGAAGCCATGCCTAACCCCTTCCAAGAACGTTTGCCCAACGTCGGCGGCAATCCGCACATCCGAACTCCGCAGCGCGAGACCTTTCGCGCCCTTGTTGATTACGCGAGCAATCCAGACGAAACGGAACGTGAAGTTGGAATTGTTCTCCCAGTTGGGTGTGGTAAGTCTGGTTGTATAACACTCGCGCCGTTCGCTTTTAGAGCCAATCGCACTCTGGTTGTGGCTCCTGGTGGACGGCGACAATCAGCAAGTCCGGCGTAGCGACAATCATCTTGTCCGGTAGTTCGGAGTCGAAGGCGGCGTAGCCGCCGTAGACGACGAGCTGCCGGAAGGCGCCTGGTCGGCGGCAGAATAGGATGGGCGACTAGAAGCTAAAGAAGCAGTCAGCCCATGTCTGGAACCCGCATCACCGATCGACAGGTCCGCCTCTACATGACTAATCGTAAAAGTCACACGCAAGAAACCGCAGCTGCAAAGTCAGGCATGAGCGAGCGCACCGCTCGGCGCATCGAACACAACGGCAAGCTTCCATCGCAGACGCCTCGGCGCTATTGGAGATCGCGCCCCGATCCATTCGCCGATGTATGGGAGAGTGAAGTCGTACCGTTGCTGCGCGGTGTCCCCAAGCTGAAGGCGATCACGTTGCTGCGCAAACTGCAGGAGGACCACCCGGAGCGCTTCCCCGACAGCATGCGTCGCACACTTGAACGGCATATCAGCCAATGGCGTGCGCTCGAAGGACCCGCCAAGGAGGTGTTCTTCCCTCAAACCTACCAGCCCGGCGTACGCGGGCTGTCGGACTTCACGCACATGGAGAAACTGGGTGTGACGATCGCCGGTGTTGCGTTCGGACATTTGCTCTATCACTTTGTGCTGGCGTTCTCACGCTGGGAATACGCCAGCGTCGTTGACGGTGGAGAAAGTTTCCAGGCGCTGGCAGCAGGATTGCAGAACGCTTTATGGCAGGCCGGCGGCTGCCCGAGCGAGCACCGCTCCGACAGTCTGTCGGCAGCTTTTAAGAACCTTCAGGAGAAAGACGACTTTACGGTTCGCTACGCGGCGTTACTTGGGCACTATGGCATGGAAGGCACGCGCAACAATCGTGGCTTGGGGCACGAGAATGGGAGCGTGGAATCCTCGCATCGCTACCTGAAGGACGCAGTTGATCAGGCGTTGGAGTTACGTGGTCATCGCGATTTCGATGATCGGCCGGCCTACGAGGAGTTTGTGCGCGGCGTGGTGATGCGCCGCAACCGGCGCAATGCCGCGGCGTTCCAAGTCGAGCGCACATACCTCATGGATCTGCCTGAACACCGTACCACCGACTTTGTTGAGGACGAAGGGCGCGTGACGCGCAGCGGCACTTTTACGGTGGACAACAGCCTCTACAGCGCGCCCTCACGCCTGATCGGGCATCGCTTGAAAGTACGCCTCTACAGCGATCGGCTTGACTGCTATCTGTCGGGAGCGCTCGTGCACAGCACGGCGCGAGTCAGGCGTACGAGCGCAGGTCGCGGGCGTGCGATTAACTATCGACATTTTATCGAGTCACTCAAACGCAAACCGCAAGCCTTCAGGGGCCTCGTGTTTCGTGACGATCTGTTTCCGCGTGAGGCGTACCGCCGGACCTGGGAGCGCCTGGATCAAGCACTGAGCCCGCGCAACGCGTGCAAGGCCATCGTGGGCCTGCTGGAGCTTGCCGGCAATTACGGCGTAGAGGCAGAACTGGCCCAGCGGCTTGAAGTGCTGCTGGAACTCGGCGAACTACCCGATCTGGAAGCGCTCTTCGCAGAATTTGCTCCGCGCCAGGCCGAATGTCCCATTGTATTAGTCGAGATGCCCGACGCCTCGATCTACGACGCATTGCTTGACGAAGAGGTGGCCGCATGAGCGCACCGACGTACGACACCGGCAGCATGGGACTGATGCTCAACGAATTGCGTCTGCCAACAATCGGTCGACTGTGGTCTGACTTCGCCCAACGTTCAGATAAGGAAGGCTGGCAAGCATCGCAACTGTTGGGCGCATTGTTCGAGCACGAATTGGCTGAACGGGCGAAACGCAGACTGGAACGCCATCGCGTCGAATCACAATTGGATCCGACCAAGACTCTCGCCACGTTCGACTTCAGCGTCGTGCCCATGGTATCGAAGGCACACGTCATGGCGTTGGCCAGCGGGGATGCGTGGCTCGAGAAAGGTGCCACGATCCTCCTGTTTGGGCCGCCCGGTGGAGGGAAAAGTCACTTAGGATCAGCGATTGGTCACGCCCTGATCGACGCGGGCCATCGGGTCTTGTGCACCCGCACCAGCGAATTGGTGCAGAAGCTTCAGGTGGCGCGAAAGAGCCTGCAATTACCGTCGGCACTTGCCAAACTCGATCGTTTCGATCTGATCATCTTGGATGATCTGTCGTACGTCAGAAAGGACCAGGCCGAAACCAGCGTGCTGTTCGAATTGATCGCCGAGAGATATGAAAGAAAAAGTCTTCTCATCACGGCCAATCAGCCATTCTCGGGCTGGAATGACGTGTTTCCTGACCCTGGCATGACCGTCGCCGCCATCGACCGCCTCGTTCACCACTCAACGATCTTCGAACTGAATGTCGAAAGCTATCGGCGACGCAACGCCAACGACAAACAGAAAGAGCGGCGGCGTCAATCAACCAACAACGATCAAGAAGGAGCGACAACCATGCCAATCTAGCAGCGACAATCAGCGCGCCGACCGGCCAAGATGGTTGTCGGTAAACCGGACGTTCTGGTTGACGCTATCCACTCCTGGGCTCTCAATCGCTGATCAGCTTGAATCCGATTTCAACCCCACGAACGCGGGCATGTTTTATCAGAAATGTCATGTCCTCACCGGCGGTCCGTATCCAGAACCGGTTGAAATTCGCGGCACAACGACAAATCGCGCTGACCTAGAGGAAGCACATGTCGTCATCACCAACATCCAGCAATTGCAAGGCGGCGCTAATCGCTGGCTCCAAACATTGCCGCCGAATTTTTTCGATCTGATCTTGTTTGACGAAGGGCACCATAGCGTCGCCGACAGCTGGACGATTCTAAAAGCTCGCTTTCCCGGTGCACGCATTGTCAATTTCAGCGCCACACCACTAAGGGCAGACGGGCAGACAATGGCCGGTCGTGTTTTGTACTCTTATCCCATTTTTCGCGCCATCCAGGAAGGTTACGTTAAGCGGCTGAAAGCCGTTCAACTCAATCCCCGCACGCTTCGCTATGTTCGCCGCGCTGATAGCCAAGAAATCGAAGTCAGCCTCGAAGAGGTACGCCGACTAGGGGAGGAAGACGCCGATTTTCGGCGGAGTATCGTCACTTCGAGCGAAACGCTCAACACGATTGTTGACGCGTCCATCAGAGAGCTTGATCGGCTGAGAGCAGAATCCGGAGACACTCGACTGAAAATCATCGCCTCAGCTCTCAACTTCGAGCACTGCCGCCAAATTGTTGAAGCATATCGAGCACGCGGTCGCCGTGCTGGCTATGTGCATTCGCGGGAAGACGGTGCCGCCAATCAGCGTGTCATGAGCCAGTTGGAAAATCATCAACTGGACGTTATCGTTCAAGTACGAAAGCTGGGCGAGGGTTTTGACCACCCGCTCCTGTCAGTCGCCGCAGTATTCAGTATCTTCAGCAATCTTTCGCCTTTCGTGCAGTTCGTTGGGAGAATCATGCGTGTGATCCAGCAAAATGCGCCGGGCCATGTCCTTAACCAGGGTGTCGTCGTATTTCACGCTGGCGCGAATGTCGCCCGGCAATGGACTGATTTTCAGGCTTACAGTGAAGCCGACCAGGACTTCTTCGACCAACTCCTGCCCTTGGAAGGACTCGATCCGGCAGACCAGCAAGGCGAGCGTGAGATTGCTCCGCTATCGCATCTTGTCGACGAAATGGAGGTACGTGCCCAATCTGAGGTGCACCTGGAGGAGATACATCTGCTTCCGCAAGACGAGGCTGCGGCAATCCAACTCCTGCAGGAGCGGGGAATTATTCCTGGCGACTTCGATCCAGCCAGTCAAGCCTTACAACCGGTGCCAACCACTAGAGTCACCGAACGCCAGGCAATGCGCGGTGGTCTGGATATGCGCGTACGTACTGCCGCAGCACGTGTCTTAGCTGAACGAAGAATAAATCCAGCCGGTAGGGAGCTTGATCGGCAACGCCTCGGCCGGAACAACCTCATTGTTCTCAAGTCTGCGATCGACCGTCACGTGAATGCTGCCGTCGGGCAGGCTGGCAGCCAACGCCATGAATTTTCACGCGTCCAGCTGGACCAAATTAATGCAGGTTTTGACGGCTTTGTCGCCTCGGCGGTACTGGAGGTGTGTGGTGGCGATTAAATCTCTCATCGAACAAGTCCTGGTCGACCTCGCCGGGAAAGCGCATAACTGTCAGGCAAACGCGAAGCACCGGATCGAAAAGGGAGAAATACGCCTCAAAGTAAGAAACGGTCGAAGCTGGGATCACTATTGCCGATCGTGTGCCGAGAGAATTATCACTCGCGATATCGCCAAGCTGGCACAACTGCAGACGATGACGCCTACGCCATCGCAAGAGGGTTAAAACTGATCCTAGTGAGGGTATGGCCGCGAACGCGTGCTAATTTGGGGTTGAGGTGCTGTAGAACTGTTATCGGAAGAATCCCATAACGGTTCTACAGCACCTCAACCCTCGAAGATCGATAGCGTTCGTACAATCGTGGTGGTGTAGGCCGAGAAAACGATGAGCGCAATCTGCTTATGAGCGGATCCATTTGTCGTTAAAGCGCGTACGGAATGTTTCAAGGATCTCTTCGAAGCGAGTAAAACCTTCCTCGCGCATTTGCCGGGAAAATGACACGCTTCGGTCGGTTCCCACGACTGCTGACCAGTAAAAATGAACAATGCCGGCTGCGTCGCGGGTAGCCATTCGGTTCAATGTCAACCGAATACCTGCTTTCAACTTATTAGACGCCCTATCAGAGTCCAAGATGGGATTGAAAATTGTGTCGTTCAAGAACGTGAGGATTTCTACTTTCTTTTTATCGCGTTTCGAAATTTCCATGACAGTTCCTGTGATCAAAAGTTGACTGAACCTTCTATGTCGTTAACTTCACACCCTCTCGTAAATTGCTTTGTTTCCGCTCGTTCTTCCGATGTGGCGGGCAATTGCGGGCGAACCCGTCTCGACAGCCTTGCGAAACGCCTTACCCAGAATCTTTCGCTCCCCTCCGTTCAACGCACTCCAATCGTCAGGCGAGCAAATGTCGTCCAAGTGAAAGGTATTTCCTGGAAGGATCGCTCGCGCGGCCTCGATCGCTTTCGCTACCGTATCCGCAACGGTCGACTTGTCTTCGGCTTCGATCAGCTCGTCTATCGCATTCCTTAATGCGTCGGTAACAAACCTGTCAAAAGAAACGTTTTGCGTTTCGCATTCGTTCAACGCCTTGCCCAACAGAGAATCTTCCACGTCTATTAAGATTTTCATTAACCACTCCTTTGTTAGATGAGACTGTCTCATCTGAGTTACTCCTCTGTCAAGCTCAGATATGATGATGTGATCAGCGCTTCGGCCAGGCATGCTATAGCTATTGATAAAATACGTTATCAATAGTATGTTGACCGGCAGCGACCATGACAGGTCAGTGGCCAAAAAATCACCGACCCGTCACGGACTGCAAGGTGACGGAGAGAACAATCGGGATTGGCGCTTAGTGAAGGAGGTGCTGGATCTGCGCCATCGTGATCGTCTCATACGCATGAATCGCGGCAACCGTGATTGCCTTGAACGCATGGATGAGGGCGACGATGATCAGGGTCCAATTGACCTTTTTCATTTTTGCTTGTGCCAATAAAAAACCCGCCTCGAAGGGCGGGTCAGAAATGCCAAAGGCCGCACGAGGCGGCCTTTGGGGAAAAGTGGGCGCACGAAGCCCCACTGCTTGGATACTACATGAAACAGATCTCTCGAAATCGCCTGCGCCGAAAGATCGACTCCAGGAATCACAATCCTGGACCCTAACGGCGGCGCAATTTCATCAGCTCGCCACGGTGCCGGCGGAGACCGAGTGGTTCGCGAATCTTGATAATCCGCGCACCCGCCGTGCTTATCGGACTGACCTGCAAGACTTCATGGGCTTTGTCGGCATTACGCGGCCGGAGGAGTTCCGCATCGTCACCCGCTCGCACGTGCTGGCGTGGCGCAAGACCCTTGAAGACAGGGCGCTGTCGGGCGCGACGATCCGGCGCAAGCTCGCGGCGCTGTCGTCGCTGTTCGAATACCTGTGTGAAAAGAATGCCGTCGACTCTAATCCGGTGAAGGGCGCGAAGCGCCCCAGGGTCGAGAGCAACGAAGGGAAGACACCGGCGCTGGGCGACCATCAGGCGAGGGCGCTGCTGGATGCGCCTGACCCCGAGACGCTCAAGGGCAAGCGCGATCGCGCGCTGCTCGCGGTGTTGCTCTACCACGGCTTGCGTCGCGAAGAGGTGTGTTTGCTGAAAATAAAGGACATCCACGACCGACGTGGGGTGGCCCATTTGCGCATCCACGGCAAAGGCAACAAGCTGCGCTATGTACCTCTGCATCCGGGTAGCGCAGAGCGCCTCCATGCATACCTGGAGGCCGCGGGCCACGGCGCGGCGTCGGATGCGCCGTTGTTCCAGCCGCTACGCGTGACCGGTGCCGCAATCACGGCTGACGGCGTCTATAAATGCGTGCTGGTCTACGCGGCGCAGGCCAAGATCGACGTGCAAGGTTTTGGCGTGCACAGCCTGCGCGCGACGGCCGCCACCAACGCGCTCGAGCATGAAGCCGATATCGCCAAGGTTCAGGAGTGGCTCGGCCACGCGAACATTGCGACCACGCGGATTTATGATCGACGGAAGAGCCGGCCGGAAGACTCGCCGACCTATAAGGTGGCGTACTGATTAACTATCTGCCATAAACGCAAAAAGCCCGCACGAGCGGGCTCAGGTAATTATTTGATTCGCTACGTCCTAGGGCGCGTGTTCAACTGTCAAAAGGCTAGCAAGCTCACTAAGCGGAATCAGTCATCTGATCCCTGACCGTGTCCACTACTACTTCGCAAATGGACTCACGTTCACACCGCTAGCCCGTAGCCGTCGCAGACGGCCCCTCAGTCCTTCGCAACTACAGTGTCGTATAAACCGTAGTGGCTAAGGCCATCGTGGCTCTCGATGCCGATGTAGCGAAGTGATGCGTCTTCATAGCGCCGAAACGCAAACACCGCTTGGTTCATCTGCTCAGTGTTGAAAACCTTGAGCCGTACCAGCAGGTGAAAATCCTGCACAGTCAGCCCGGTCACCGTGAGAAACAACTCCGGCTCTAACTTTGTGATGACATCTTGCAGTGTGTTCTCACGGAAGTCAGTCAGGTACATGAACGCCGGAATGCGCGTCGCAAACTTGATCAACTTTTCCTGCACCAGCTTGCGCTTGGACTTGTAATCCTTCTCCTCTTGGGAAAGCTCCTTCTTCTCCCGAGCCGATAGTCCCCCTTCTTTGGCTTTGTTCTTGAGGCCCTTGACCTTCTCGCTTTTGTTGATGATGGTCTCGATGATGTTGTCGCCCAGCGAGCGCCAACCCTCGATGCGCCCCACCGCCGCCATTGCCTCGGGGTTGTCGAGGATGCGGCGCAGGGTGCCGTTGTCCACGTTCACCAACAACGCACTTTCCCACTTGCGCGCCAAGAGCGTAGCCGATGTACCCGCCATCGCAATGTCCAGAATGCCGCCTGCGTCGATCTGCGTCATGTTCGCGCCGTCGAACGCCAGTACCGGCAGGAAGGCCACCAAATCCTTCACCGCGTTTTCGGGATTGGTCTCGTTCGGCGACAGACCGATCCCGTATTCGGAAAGCTGTCGCAACGCGCGCGTGGGCGCAAAGTCGAAGACAAAGCACACCGGCTTGAGGATCTCCTCTTCGTTCGGATTGTCACCGTTGGGGTTCTTGATGGACCACGACGACTGCACGCGAAACGCCGCCTGAAAATAGGTTTCGGGCGACTTCAAATTGCGCAGCATAAGGATGGATGACCACTGGGCTACCGTTACGCCTGTAGTGAGCTTGCCGCAGGACAGCGTGATAGTCGTACTCTCGAACCCGCTGCCAATGGCCTTGCGCACCGGCGGCAGCGCATCTAGCCCAATACCCGCCGAAGTCCCGGCGGCAACGATCACCTGATAATCGTGCCAGAAGGTGTTGTGCCGCTCGGCCAGCAAATTTGCCATCGCATAGCAAGCCGCCACGTTGGGCAGGAACCATAACGAATGCTGCAGGTAAGGCAGCAAACGCACATCCGAGTATGGAAACGGCGGCCGTGTGCCCGCTTTCAGAAATTCGGCCGACTGCGCAGCATATCCGCCGCGAATAATGTCTAGCCATTTCTGTACATCGCTCTTGTGCTTGAACTGCGCCCTCGCTCCCGTCCCCAATGCCTCAAAAAACGTGTTGAGATCGAACTCATCGAACTCTCCGCCACTAGCGATCGCGAGCAACTCGTCCGGCATCTGGTAAGTCAGCAGGCGCATCTGCGGCAACGCGCCATAAGGGTTGCGTTTACCGGGATGCTTGGCGGAAAACGCCCCTTTGGCGCGCTGCTCGTCGGTGTAGGTCCAGTTGAAGATTTGCTCTTCAATGAACTCGCCGGTGGCCAGTGCCTTGAACGGTGTGCCCGATAAGTACAAATAGGCCCGAGTTGTGATGGGCAGGAACTCGGTTTCTCTCTCCGAGAGGACAGTCAGGTCTTCGTTAATTTCTTCCAGTTCACCGGCGTATTCCAGTCGAGCCTCTTTTTTTGCGACCGCTTCGTCCTCGCCTTCGAACAACTCCTTGGCAGTGTCGCGCCAGGCGCCGAAGTGGTATTCGTCGAACACTACCAAATCCCAAGTCACCTTGTGCAGCCACGCGTTCCTGGGCTTAATGTTGCCCGCCGTATCGCGCCCCAGCAGGTCCTGAAACGAACCGAAATACACCACCGGCCTATCACAAGCGATCTGCGTGGGATCGCTGCCCGAGGTGCGCGAAAGGTATTGCCAACCGTCAAAGTCCACGTGGCTCTTAAGGTCCGTTTGCCATGCATCTTCGACAGCCGGCTTGAAGGTCACTACCAGCACGCGCTTCGCCTTGAGCTTTTCGCCAACTGGTAGGTGGTAAAAGTTTTGCCAAAGCGCATTTTGGCGTTCCACAAAAAGCGTGGTGCGGCATTGGCGTCTTCTTTCCAAACCGAGCAGTAATAATCGAACGTTCTGCTCACTGCCTCGGCCTGCTCGTCCCGCATGCTAAAGGATTCGTGATGCGTGCCGCTGAATCGTAAGCCCGTTTTCAACTCAGCAAGTACGGTTCTGACATCCGCCGCTGTGCATCGAACCCATTCCAACACGGTGTTCTCAAAGCCCTTTTTGATAAGGGCCGCACGCACCTCGTGGTCGGTAAAAATTGAACCATCATCGCGCTCAGCTAGCTCGTCCAGTTCGATGGTGTAATTTTTGATGGCAGCCGTCTTAAGTTGCTCGGCTACACGCAGCTTCACATCTCGTGCGGTCTGTCCCACCTTGAGCAGGCCTTTGTGCGCTGCATCGGCAATTGTGTAAGCGTAAATGCGTGGGCGGGCATCGGGTTTGGGTGCAAGGATCTCATCGATGGCCTTAATCATCATCGGAACCCCCGTCAAGATGCATCGGACGGACAATCTTCTCAATGAACTCGATCTCACTAGCGGAGATGCCGTATTTGGCGTACAGATCGTCGTCCGTCCATCGTCTTGTCCACTCCTGGGTGGGCACGAAGGTATAGACCCTGCGAGTGGTGTCTTGGGATGGCTTGTGCAGAAGGATCAGGAGACGAGTCAGGCGGCATGACAGGTACGACAGGACGCTTTCTGCCTCGCTTTTGGAATCAAAACGGCCGATGTACATGTACGTCCACGACGAGATGCTTCCAGGTTCTCCGATGAATGGCGTACTAATGATCTTATGCGGGTAAGTATCTCGGTTGCCGGTGCCTGGAGCAGCTCGGCCGATGAAGACTTTCCACTTGTCGAAGGCAGCTTGTTCCTTCGTGATTTCCGATCTTGCGATGTACCCAACCCCCCGTTTCTGTAGACCTTGAGGTCGTCTCCTGATTTCTTCTCCTTTCCCCTGAAGGTGCTATCAAGCCCAAATGCGCCAATCGAGCTGACCAGTTTCATAAATTTTTTCGCCTCAGGAAGCTGCAGAGACAAGTCGTTACCTGTTTCGACAGCGGCCACTTTTTTGAGGATAGACAACCCTTCGTTGAAGCGGATGAACACATCTGCGCCCTCTTCGAGGAGTGGGCGACTAATTGTCGAGGCGGGCCAGTCTTTGAAAGTGTGGTGACTTGGCAATGTACCGGGATGGTCTCGGTTCCAGAGGAAATAGCACAC